>JAHELS010000273.1 GCA_024644085.1 Rhodopirellula sp. | reverse complement strand
AAATCGAGATTGCTGACAAGCGAACCGGGCGCGAAGAACCGCGTCTCGAAAGATTTGGCGTCGCAGTACCCGGGAACTTCGGGGCAAACCGACGGCCGCAGCAGCAACGAGACCCATGTGTGCGCCGGAGAGTTGGATTGGGACATGTAAGGCAGCACCATCAGATCGTCGGGAGGCTGCATCGCGGCGCGGAACAGATTCACAAAGGCGATCTTCGGCACCGCCCTCTTGTCACGCGGAATCGGCAGCCCGCCTTCGGCCACGTGAAAGGTGCCGGCGGTGGTGCGACGATCTGCGCGTGGATTGTTCAATACACCATTGAGACAGCGATACGAGTTGAGCAGTTGATTCTCGAACTTGTGTCCATTGACCGGCAGGCTCAATTCACGTGCCATGCCGTGACGATCGAGGGTCAGAAAGCGACCGGGAAGCTTCAGCTGGCCCTTGCCCAGTTCGTCCGAGAAATACTCATTCAAAAAGTTTTCGATCCGCGAATCGGCCGGTGCCCGATGTTCGGCCAGCAAGCGGTTCTTCTCTTTCAGGCTGTCCAGAATCCCGGCCGAGAAAGATGCCATCGCGTCGGCCTTGGTCGCCTCGTCGGGCGGCGAGAGACCGGCCGAAGCCATCTGAAACGCGATGTAACTGTGAAGATGGTCGCGTTCTCGTTGGTCGTTGGCGACCTCGCGGTCCCATCCCAGGGCACGTTGTAGATTCGACGGACGGTTTATCAAGCTCGACACTGCAATTCGCTCCCAGTGAGGATTCCAAAACGGATTCGCTGTGACTCGATAACATAACAAATCGCGGCGTTTGGTAGACGATTCGAGCGCCCCAGAGTCGGCCGAAGCCCCGCCGGCCCCAGCACCGCAGCGGCGGTACGTTGGAGGAACCACCACAGCGCGGTTATCATTGGCGGTCTGAACACCAATACCGCCCATAAAACATTCCAGGAAGACCCCTTTATGCGATGCGAGTTTTTGTCATTGATTCTGTTTCTCCTCCCCGCCGCGGCCATTGGAAATTCTCTTTTTGCCGGCGGATTGGGTGTCACACCACCAGACCAATTCAGCATGCTCGACGGCTTTGAGGTCGAGCTGGTGTATGAGGTCCCATCCGAAACGCAGGGTTCCTGGGTCAGTTTGACTGTCGATCCGAAAGGCCGCCTGATCACCTGTGACCAATACGGTGGCCTCTATCGCATCGATGTTTCGGGTGACCAGGCGAAGGTCGAAAAACTGAATATCGACTTCGAGGGAGCCCAGGGATTGTTGTGTGCCTTCGGTTCGCTTTATGCCAACGTGAACTCACGCGAGCATCCTCCCGGCGTGTGGAAGTTGACCGACACCGACGGGGACGACCAATATGACAAGAAAGAACACATCCTGCCGCTCAACGGCGGCAGCGAACATGGTCCCCATGCCCTGATACTGACACCCGACGGGAAGCGGATCCTGATGTGCGCTGGAAACAACACCGAGCTTCCCGGCGACATCGCCCACAGCAGGGTGCCACGCAACTGGGACGAGGATCACCTGCTCGGTCGGATGCCGGATGCCCGCGGACACAATGCCAACCGGCTTGCGCCGGGCGGGTTCATCCTTTCGATGAATCCGGACGGGAAAGATATCGAATTGATCGCGACCGGGTTTCGAAACCAGTACGACATCGCGCTGAATCGGCAGGGTGAACTGTTTACTTACGACGCCGATATGGAATGGGATGTCGGCACACCGTGGTATCGGCCGACCCGTATCAACCATGTCATCAGCGGTGCCGAGTTCGGTTGGCGAAACGGCACGGGAAAATGGCCCGCTTATTATCCCGATTCCTTTGGATCCGCCGTCGATATCGGACCTGGATCGCCGACCGGAATCTGCTTTGGCTACGGTGCCAAGTTCCCTCGCAAATACGAAAACTCGCTGTTCATTTGTGATTGGAGCTACGGCAATATTCACGCCGTCCACCTGACGCCCGACGGCAGCTCGTACACCGGGACGTACGAGACCTTTGCGACTGCGGCGCCGTTGCCCGTCACCGACATTACCGTCCACCCCGACGGTGCTCTCTACTTCACGATCGGAGGCCGGCGAACACAAAGTGGTTTGTACCGGGTTCGTTTCACGGGCGAGATTACAAACTCAGACGAATCGGCCGAAGAAAACACGGAGGCGGCGGAATTGCGCGAGCTTCGACATCGGCTCGAGGCGACGCATGTGGGCAGTGCGTCAGCGGAGAACACTCCGTTGGCGCTCGAGCATTTATCCCACAGCGATCAGGCAATCCGGTTCGCGGCCCGTATTTCGCTCGAGCATCAAGACGTCGACAAGTGGCGTGACAAGGTTGTCGAGTTGCACAACCCGCAGGCCCGTATCCTCGGGGTGATCGCACTGGCTCGCAACGGCAAACCGAACGACAAACAGGCAGCGCTCGCGGCATTGACCTCGCTCCGGTGGGGCGATCTGAGCTCTGGCGAGCGTATCGATCTGCTGCGAGCCTACGGATTGGTTGGCATTCGACTCGGCCAGATCAAGGCGGGCGAGGCGGAGCCAATCCTGGCACAAATCGGGGGCGAGTTCCCGACCGGCGATCATGAGGTGGATCGTGAATTGGCCCAGATGCTTGTCTATCTCGAGGCGCCAATTGACAAGATTGTGGCCGAGATGGAGAGATCGCCGAGCCAGGAAAACCAGATTCACTACGCGATGACCTTGAGGGGCGCGAAGAAAGGCTGGAATCCCAAGCTGCATCGACAATACTTTCAATGGTTCAACGACATCCAAGGCGCAAGAGGAGGCATGTCCTTTGGCGGTTTCATCGAAAATATCAAGAAAGCTGCGCTGGAGCGCGTTCCCGAACCCGTCCAGAAGAAGCTTGCGAAGGTGATCAATTCGCCTCCGGTTCAGTCGCCACAGGAATCGCTCGAGTCACGACCGTTGGTTCAGAAGTGGACGGTGGAGGATCTGATCGGCGCGGTGACCGACACCGGCCATGTTCCCGATTTTGATCGCGGCAAAGAAGTGTTTGCAGCGGCTCAATGCTACAAGTGTCATCGGATGGGCGTGCAAGGCGGAATTCTTGGTCCCGATCTGACCGCAGCCGGTGGCCGATTCAATTCGAAGGATCTACTTGTTTCGATCGTCGAACCAAACAAAGAGATCAGCGACCAGTATGGGGCGACCCAGTTTTTGACCGATGATGGTCGCATTGTCGTGGGCCGAATTGTCAACATGAGCGGCGACGAGCTTCGCGTGATGACCAACATGCTGGATCCCTCCGAGCTTGCCAGCGTCAAGCGTGATACGGTGGAGGAGACTCGCCCCGCGACGTCGAGCATGATGCCGTCGGGCCTGCTCGACACATTCAACAAAGAGGAAATTGCTGACCTGATATCCTATCTGCGGGCCGGCGGCCGGGCGAACCATCCGATCTACAACAAGTCCGTGGCCAGTAATTAGAAGTCGCCGGTAATTAGAATTCACCAGACAATCCATTTTTCTGACAACGCAAAGTGAACTCCCATGAATCGATTATTGTTGTTGCCCTTGATGTTGTGTTTTGCGATGCCGGCGCACGCCGAGAAGCAGTGGCTTGTTTTTCCCGGGGGCGAGGGGCCTGGAGAGGGAAAACATGTTGTGCTGGTCGCCGGTGACCATGAATACCGAAGCGAAGAGGCGTTTCCGCAATTGGGAAAAATCCTCTCGGTTCATCACGGTTTCAAATGCACGGTCCTGTTTCCTATCGATCCGAAAACAGGCGAAATCAATCCGGAAAGCGTGACGAATATTCCCGGTCTGGAGACACTCGAAACAGCTGATCTGGTCGTCTTCGGATTGCGTTTTCGCAACCTCGAAGACGAACAGATGAAGATGATTGTGGACTACGCGGAAGCGGGCCGGCCGATGATGGCGCTTCGAACGTCGACGCACCCGTTCAACATTCCCAAGGATCGCGCCTATGCAAAGTACACGTGGAACAACGGCGATAAGGAATTCAAGGGAGGTTTCGGGAAACAGATCTTCGGCGAGACTTGGGTTTCGCACCATGGCAAGCACGGTCGCGAATCGACTCGCGGCATCGTTGTTGACGCGGACCACCCGATCATTACGGGAATCGAAGATGGCGAAGTCTGGGGACCGACCGACGTGTACGGTGTCCATCTTCCGTTAACCGGGGACGGGCACGCGCTGATTCTCGGACAAATCGTTGCCGGCATGAATCCGGATGACAAACCGGTCACGGACGATCGCAATGATCCGATGATGCCGATCGCCTGGACACGGACTTACAAAGGCGGCCGTGTGTTTACCACGACGATGGGATCGGCTGATGATTTGCCCAACCAGGGTGTACGCCGCATGCTGGTCAATGCAGCCTATTGGTGCGTCGGTCTCGAGGACAAGATCAAGCCCGATTCGAACGTGTCGATTGTCGGTGAGTACAAGCCGACCGCTTTCGGATTCGGCAAATTCATCCCGGGCAAGAAGCCGGATGATTACGATTTGAAGTAGCCGAACTTTGGGTCGAGCGGAGCGATAACGAGACCGCGGTCGAGTATGCGAGATCTGCAGCGGGCGTTGACTGAACTTTTGCCTTCGGTCGCATCGGTAACCGATGCGACCGGGGTCGGCGGCGGATGCATCAGCCAGGCAAGCCGTGTCCGATACCTCGATGATCGCGGCGATTCGCACGACGTATTCGTCAAATCCAACCGCGCTTCGTTCGTGGCCAATTTTGAGGCCGAACGGGACGGGCTGATTCGCCTTCGCGAGCCGAATGTGATTCGTGTGCCGCGCCCCATCGCTGTCGGGACGGTTGGCGAGCAGTCGTGGTTTGTCATCGAGTGGATCGACCAGGCGCGTCGCGGCAGAAACTACTTTCGGCAATTTGCTCGTCAACTTGCCGATCTGCATCGCGCCACGTTGGGCGAGGAAATCGGGCTTTGTCGGGATAACTTCCTGGGATCGGCACCTCAAAGAAATGCTCCGGCCGATTCTTGGGCCGAGTTCGTGGCGACCCAACGCATTGGGTTTCAGATTGGTTGGGCCGTTGATCGTGGCCTCGCCGACGCGGATTTGCAGAAAGATTGTGAGCGGATCGTCGATTCAATCGATCGCATCCTCGAGGGCCGCGAGGATAGGACGTCACTCCTGCACGGCGATTTGTGGAGCGGCAATTACCTCTGTGGCCATGACGGCGAGCCGGTGATTGTCGATCCGGCGGTCTACCACGGGTGCCGCGAAGCGGAGTTCGGGATGTTGCTCCTGTTTGGCTCCTGCGGGGAAGGTTTTTATGACGAATACCAGGCGGCGCTGCCAATGTCCGGTGGTTGGCAACGCCGAACGAAAGTTTATGTTCTTTACCATCTGTTGAATCATCTGAACCTGTTTGGACGCGGTTACCATGACCAATGCGTAAGCCTCGCGGCGGAGATACTTCGCGAGTAAGCGCAGCGATCGAGTCCTTCCATGTCGCACCCATGTCAACCCATCTCGCGTGATTGAATGCTTGCTGCCCGCGTGATTCCCTGTCTCGACGTTCTCGATGGTCGGGTCGTGAAGGGAACCAATTTTGTCAACCTCCGTGACGCCGGCGATCCGGTCGAGGTTGCCCGTCGATACGAGCAGGAGGGTGCCGACGAGTTAGTGTTTCTGGATATCACAGCGAGTCACGAAAAGCGTGACATCATCCTCGATGTGGTTCGTCGCACCGCGGAGCAGGTGTTCATGCCGTTGACCGTGGGTGGCGGAGTCCGAACGATCGAGGATGTGCGTGCGCTGCTTGCAGCCGGAAGCGATAAAGTTTCGATCAACTCGGCCGCGTGCAAGGATCCCGAGTTCATTCGCCGCGCCGCCGATCGTTTTGGCAGTCAATGCATCGTCGTCAACATCGATCCCAAACGCGTACAGAAAGACGGCGAAGAGGTGTGGGAGGTACACATCAACGGCGGCCGGACGCCGACCGGTTTGATGGCGGTTCCCTGGGCCAGGGAGGTAGAGCGATTGGGGGCGGGTGAGATCGTGCTGACCAGCATGGATGCCGACGGCACCTGCGACGGATACGATTTGCCGGTGACCGCGGCGGTCAGCGAAGCGGTGTCGATTCCGGTTGTGGCCAGCGGTGGCGCGGGCAACCCGGGTCATCTGGCCGATGCCATCTTGAAGGGTAAAGCGGACGCAGCGCTGGCGGCGAGTATTTTTCACTTCGGTCAGTATTCGATTGCCGAAACCAAACGCGTCATGCGCGATGCCGGAATCCCGGTGCGGTTGTAGCATCGGTCGCCTTGCCGCGTCGTCGATGTGTTGCAGCATGCTTGCCGGATCGATCAAACAAAAACCATCGCGATCGAGTGATCGGGCTCGTTGCCCGGTTGACCGTGAGCCGCCTCGGCGATTACACCAATGCCTCACAAAGAAATGACTCCCCTAACCCACCTCTGCCCCCCGTGACTGACGTCGTACCGATCCATGCCGCCTTGATCAGTGTCAGTGACAAATTGGGATTGGCTGATCTGGCCGTGGGTCTTCAACGTGCCGGCGTGCGCATTTACAGCACCGGCGGAACCCGCCGCCACCTGGAGCAATCGGGTGTCGAAGTTCTGGATGTCGCGAACTACACCGGATTTCCCGAAATGCTCGACGGCCGCGTCAAGACGCTGCATCCCAAAGTCTTTGGCGGGATTCTAGCGATCCGGGATCGTGACGATCACATGTCGGCGATTGCTGAGCACGATATCGTGCCGATCGATTTGGTGGTCGTGAATCTGTACCCGTTCGCGGCAACCGCGTCACGCCCCGGCGTGTCGCGCGACGAATGTATCGAGCAGATTGATATCGGCGGACCGAGTCTTGTTCGCGCCGCCGCGAAAAACCACAGTGATGTGGCGGTCGCGACATGCCCTGAACAATATGGCGAATTACTGGCTCAACTCGATGCTTCCGGTGGTACTGATCTGCGATTGCGTGAGCAGTTGGCCGCCGATGCATTCGAGCATACCGCAGGTTATGATCGCGCGATCGCCGACTTCATGCGGGGGGACACGATCGGCGGTGAGTTTCCCACCAGTCTGCACTTATCCATGCGACGTAAGACGCAATTGCGCTACGGCGAGAATCCTCACCAACGCGCGGCGGTGTACAGCGATCCGGTGACCGAGTCGGCGAACCTGGTTTCGGCCCGTCAGCTAAGCGGCAAGGAATTGTCTTACAACAATCTGCTCGATCTCGATTCGGCCCTCGACATTGTTCGAGGCTTTGGTGGTCCGGCAGTATCGGTGATCAAACATAACAATCCTTGTGGTGCAGCGACGGACACTCAATTGTCGCGGGCTTGTCGCAAAGCGCTCGATGGTGACCCGCTCAGCGCGTTCGGTTCGGTTCTTGGTTTC
>JAHELS010000064.1 GCA_024644085.1 Rhodopirellula sp. | reverse complement strand
ACCATCGAGCGACTCCTCGATTCGATAAGAAAAAACCAGTTCATGATCCGCCTCCGTTTATAAGCCATGCGTGCGTCCCGCGACAACGCTTTCAAGCGACCGGCTCGACGCACTGAGGATCATCGTGTTTCGGACTGTTCACGTGGCGTGACACGGCGGTCATCTGCAACGAGCCGTCACGAGCCGGTGCGAGCAGATTCTTGAGTGCCTCGGTGTCACGATATTCGGGATCGAGCCATTGTTCGTGGTCTGCGAAATCCAGGAAGACCGGCATCCGATCGTGGATCGCGGCGGTGTCCTTGTTCGCCGAGGTGGTAATGATCGTGCAGGTGCGGATAGCAATGCCGTCTTCGGCAACTTGTCGGTTTTCTTCCCACAGACCAGCCAACGCAAACATTCCTCCGCCATCCGGCTCGATCAGATACGGTTGCTTGCCGTCGTCGGTCTTCTTCCACTCGTAATATCCATCCGATGGAATCAGGCATCGTCGCTGAGCAAACGCCTTGCGAAACGACGGCTTCGAGTCCACCGTCTCTCCGCGAGCGTTGATCATCCGATTGCCGATACTGAGGTCCTTCGCCCACGAGGGAACCAGACCCCAACGAACTTTGATCGCCTTGCGATCTGCCCCGGCCGACTCGCGGACAATGCAGACGATCGACTGAGTGGGGGCGATGTTGTAACGAGGCGGGTCATCCCACGGCAGATCACCGGAATGAATATCGGGCAAAAACAGCTGGCACCAATCAGCCGACGGAGTCCTCAGCGTGAAACGTCCACACACAACTTGAAAAACCCAAGAGTGACAGAGGGGGGTAACCGCGCGCGTACAAAATCGCAGCGGATGGGTGCAATCCTGCTGCAGCACAATCGTACACTGCTTCGCCGCCGCGAGGGCACGTGGTTGCCTTGCCGGCGCACGGCCGGATCGCAGCGATCGCCACCGTTGAAGTGAAAAAAGGCGTCCGGCACCGCCTCCAGCGCCGGACGCCCGTTGGACAGAACTGTCCATTGGGCGAAAAACGCCCCGGTGGGGAACCGGGACCGATTCGACCCGCCACAATGTGATGCAAACTTGATACCGAACGCCCAACTCGTGCACAATTGGCACCCCCGATCACCCGTTTTCCGGCTCGGAACGTGCGGAGACCATTCTGACTGATCCAGATACGAACACCGTCAAACGCAAGGTCTTGATCGCGGATGATTACGAAGTCAACCGCGATCTTCTCGCCCGGCGTTTGGCCAAACGCGGCTACGAGGTGCTGCAGGCGGCCGATGGTGAAGCCGCGGTATCCATGGTGATGGCGCATCGCCCCGACATCGTTCTGATGGACATGAGCATGCCCAAGATGAATGGTTGGGACGCCACTGGAATGTTGAAATCAAGTCCCAGCACACGCGATATTCCGGTGATCGCCGTCACCAGCCATGCCATGAGCGGGGATCGGGAAAAGGCGCTGGAGGCGGGATGCGACGATTACGCCTCCAAACCGATCGATCTGCCGAGTCTCTTGGCGCAGATGGAAACACTCATCGACAAGCCCGTCGACTCGGATCAGGACGCTTGATTCCGAGGATCGGCGGCAAGCCCGTTTTGAGAGCAATTGGCGGCTTCTCGCATCTCCTTCGTGCGGGAGCACGATCTTGCAGGCAATTTGTACGCATTGCAGACCAAAAAGCGAACTTGATGCCGAAGGCCAAAAGCGACCAGAATTTGTGTGCCGGCCAGGGAGACCACGTTTGGATGCGTGGCACCCTTGAGGAGGTTCCGGTTTCCATTTCAAGGATCGATTTTGGAGACATGTGATGACTTGTACAAGGAATGAAAGTTTCAAGCTGCGTGTCCTGATTGCGGATGACTACGAAACCAACCGCGATTTATTGACTCGTCGATTGGCAAGAAGAGGCTACGACGTTTTGCAGGCGGCCGACGGAGAAACAGTAATCGCGATGGCCGTGATGCACTCTCCTGATGTGATACTGATGGACATGAGTATGCCGAAGATGTCCGGCTGGGAGGCAACGTCGTACTTGAAGTCCAGTCCCGTGACGCGCGACATTCCGGTGATCGCGGTTACCAGTCACTCCATGGCCGGTGATCGCGAGCGAGCGCTCGCCGCGGGATGTGACGCGTACGCGTCCAAGCCAATCGATCTTCCCGGATTGCTCGACCGGATGGAGAGTCTGGCTCAACATGCTGCCGCCGTTTGACGTTGCGGGAATCGGCGACTGACCGGTTCTACGACAGAATCGACCGAGGGGTTAAGCTGGATGCGCGCGTCTGTTGGACCCCTCACGTTGAATACCAGATTTGAATTTTCCGCTGCTGTTCCGTCTGCTCGGGACGATCTGCCTGTTGATCGGCGGGTCGATGAGTTTCAGCCTGCCGTTTGCGATTCCCGCGCTGGCGCATCGATCGGACCTCGAACCGGCCGCGGCGTTCGAGACTCGGGGGGCCCAAGCGCTGCTGGTGAGCCTTGCGATATGCGTTTCGCTTGGAGTGGTGTTGCGTTTGATTGGGCGGCGGCATCGAGGCGGCCCTCTGTACCAGAAGGAGGCCATGGCGATCGTGGGGCTCAGCTGGGTGTTGGCGACCGTTCTCGGCGCCCTGCCCTTTTATCTCAGCGGCACCTGCATACGCGAAGACACACCGGTCACTTTCATTGAGTCGATGTTCGAGTCGCAATCGGGATTCAGCACAACCGGTGCGACGATCCTCACCGATCTCGAATCGCCCGCCTCGGTACCGCACTGCATCCTGTTCTGGCGATCATGGACGCATTTTCTCGGCGGCCTGGGAATTGTTGTTCTGTTCGTTGCGATACTCGGGCAGGGTTCGGCGGGTAAGGCGATGATGCGCGCGGAAATGCCGGGGCCGACCAAGGAAGGAAGCATGCCGAGGATGCAGCACACGGCCCTCGTGTTCGCCGCAATCTACGTTGGTTTGAACGTTGTGTTGACGATCATCTACAAGATTTTGGGGATGAGCCTGTTCGATGCCTTGTGCCACGCCTTTGGAACGATGGCGACCGGCGGCTTCAGCACTTACAACGCGAGTCTCGGACATTTCGACAGCCCGGCGATCGAATACACGACGATCGTTTTCATGATTCTCTCGGGAACCAATTTCACGCTCCTCTACCTGACGTTGCTGGGAGGACCCAAGCGGCTACTGCGCGACGTCGAATTTCGCACCTATATCGGGATCATCGCCGTGGTAACGGTGGGAGTGATCTTTTTCGGCATTCGCGCCAACGACCACGGATTCTCGTCGGTGGGCGAATCGATTCGTTACGGTTTGTTCCAGGTGGTTTCGATTTTGACGACAACGGGTTATGGAACCGCTGACTTCGACAGTTGGAACAACTTCAGCCGTGGAATCCTGTTGCTGTTGATGTTTGTGGGCGGATGTGCCGGCAGCACAGGCGGCGGGTTGAAAGTGATTCGACATATCCTGTTCTACAAGATTCTCCGCCTGGAGATCGAAAAAGCGCACCGGCCGCGCGTCGTGCGGTTCCTTCACGTCGACGGATCGACCGTTGAAGACCCGAAACTGGCGCACGGTATCGTTGTTTACTTTTCGATGATTCTGGCGATCTTTGTGTTCTCGTGGTTGTCGTTGATCACATTCGAGCCAAACAGCACGTGGGGCGCGAGCGAACGAATCGCGGTCGAGGAGTCCGCTCGGAGTGCTGATCTTCGGCCGCGCATGCGGGAGAATACGCTCGATGAGAAACTGCTTGATTCGGCCAGTGCGGTGGCGGCGACGCTGAACAATATCGGCCCGGGGCTGGGGGTGGTCGGTGCGACGAACAACTACGCCGGGTTCAGCCAGGGGGCGAAACTGCTATTCGTCTGGCTGATGATGTTGGGGCGTGTGGAAGTTTTCAGCGTGATTGTGCTGGTATTTCCCGCGTTTTGGCGCCGCGTTTGATCTCGTTTTGTGCCTCTCGCTGACAGGTCGTCTCGGTTTACGGGCTGTTAGAATCATGTCAGTGGACTCGGGCATTCGAATCCCCTTCAACTCAACGTTCGTGAAATCTGCATGCCTGGTTTGAAAATGCGTGGTTTGGCATTCCTTTTCGCTTTGGCCGTTCTTGCCGGCTGGGCTGAGAATTCGCCGGCGCAGGTCGTCGACGATGGTGGGCCCAACCGCACCGCAGTGATGATCCCCTTGCACGAGGACATCAATCCGCTCAGCGGCGCGCTGTTGAAGCGGAAATTCAACGACGCGGTCGACTCGGGTGTCGACGTGATCATTCTGGACATCCACAGCCCCGGCGGATTCACGTACGTCACGTTTGAGTTGATGGACATGGTTCTTGACGCTGACAATGTCGAGACGGTTGCCTTCATCGAAAGGGACGCGATCAGCGGTGCCGCGCTGCTGTCGTTGGCGTGCGACAAGATCATCATGCTTCCCGATGCGAGGCTGGGTGACGCCGGTGAGATCGTGATGGGTGCCGATGGCGCGTTTCGTTACACCGAAGCGAAAAGCCGCAGCGCCCTTGCGCAAAAAGTCCGCGACACGGCACGTGCGACGGGACGCCCGGTCACGATCGCCGAGAAGATGGTTGACAAGGACATGATCGTGTTCGCGGCAACGGACAAGAACTCCGATGAGATTCGGTACTTCTCGAACAAGGAGTGGGATTCACTCGTGGACGCGGACGACTGGGTGAAGGGAAAGCCGATTCGCGAGGGAGGCGCGGAGATGTTTTTCATTGCCAACGGGCGTCGCGCGGTCGAACTCGGCATTGCCACCGAAACGATCCCAAGCCGTGATCGCCTGGCCGAAACTTTGAATGTCCGTGAACCGATACGGGTCTTGGAGCGGACGTGGACCGACACAATGGTCTATCTGCTCAACACCGGCTTTGTAACCTTCTTGCTGATCGCGATTGGGTTGGTGGCATTGACGATCGAATTCGGCGCCCCCGGGTTCGGCGTCGGCGGGCTTGTTTCGCTGTTGTGTTTCAGCCTGTTTTTCTGGAGCCGTTTTCTGGGGGGCACATCCGGTTGGCTGGAAGTGACCTTGTTCATCGTCGGATTGATCTTCATCGCGGCCGAATTGTTCGTCATTCCCGGGTTTGGATTCGCCGGCGTCGGTGGAATCGCGTTGGTGTTGGGATCGCTGGTGATGGCGTCGCGGCGGTTCCTGATTCCCGAGAACAGTGAACAACTGACCTCGCTCGGCTACGACGTGTTGACGGTGGTCGGAGCTTTCGTCGGGTTTCTGATCGCACTGCTTCTGCTGTCGAACTATATCGGTGAGATCCCGGGGCTGAGCCGATTGACGCTGAAGCCGCCGGTGGCGATGGAAGGGGCAACCGCAGCCGGTGCGGCTGAGCGGACCGGGGACGCGTTGTTGCCGGGTTGGCAACGGGTGGAAGTGGGCGATCTCGGGGATACGATTTCGCCGCTGCGACCAGGCGGCAAGATGCAAGTCGGCGAGTTCACCGTCGATGTCGTCACCGAAGGGGACTTCGTTGAATCAGGCAGCCGCGTGAAAGTGGTCGGCAAACAAGGTGCGAAGGTTGTCGTCCGGCCCGTGTGAATCAGGCTAACGGTACCGCCCGTTCACCTCTTCGACTTGCTCGTTGAGCGTGCAGGTGTCGTAGGCGTAACCGAGCCCAAGCAAGGCGCCGGTGAACATGTACAGCACACCGGTGATGATCTTGCCCATGTAAATGCGGTGGACGCCGAACAATCCGAGAAACAAGTGCAGGCACCACGTGACGGTGTGATCGACGCGACCGTGCCGATAGCGGCGATTGGCTTGGTCGGCCATGGCGGGAATCAGGAACAGGTCGACGATCCATCCGATCAACAGCAGCCCGCCGGTGAAGAACCAGAGAATCCCGGTCAACGGCTTTCCGAAGTAAAAGCGATGGGCGCCGGTGAAACCAATGATCCAGAACAGGTAACCGATGATCGCCGGATGAGTCGGCGCGGCGTCCGATGAGGCGGTGCTCGGAGCGGTGGGATTGCTGGATGTCATCGAAGGGGCTTGGGTTGTGGACACGGCATTCAGGGAGTCAGCAGTGATGAGGCAAGCTTGTGAGATGTCCTCGAACCATTCGCTGGCAATCGAGCGGTCTTGGCAGGTGGCCGACAATCGCGGCATTTTTTGTACCGGAAATGACTGGTTGCGGGGCTGGCCAGGAGCCGATAGTGTGAACAAATATTCACTACTCGCCCTTTCACGCATCCCATGCAGTACGTCGAGCTCCACTGCAAAAGCAATTTTTCCTTTCTAGAGGGTGCCTCTCATCCGGACGAGTTGGTCGAGCGGGCGGCCGAGATTGGTTACGCGGGGATCGCGTTGACCGATCGCGAGTCGGTTGCGGGGGTGGTTCGCGGCTTCACGCCGGCCAAAGAGCTGGGACTGAAATACATCGTGGGAACGGAGGTCCATCCCCGCGATGCGCCGCCGATGGTTCTATGGCCGACCACACGAGCTGCCTACGGCCAGATTTGCCGCTTGCTTTCCCGCGGTCGAATGCGGGCCGAGAAAGGGAGCTGCGAACTTCACTGGGACGACATTGCCGAATTCAGCGACGCGGTGCTGGCCGGTGTTGTTCCGGCCAGCGGTGAAAACGTTTCGTTTCCCCGATTCTTGCGAACGTCTTTCCGGGAGGTGTTCGCCGACCGCGGATACCTGCTTTGTGAATTGCATCGCGGTGTTGACGACGCTGAATACATCAGGCGGTTGCGGCAGTGGTCAATCGGGAACGATGTGCCGCTGGTTGCCGCCGGTGACGTTCACTATCACACGGCTGATCGAATGTTGATGCACGATTGCGTGACCGCGATACGTCACGGGACCACCATCGACCAGGTGCACCGTGACCGTTTTGCCAACAGCCAGCGGCACCTTCGATCGCTGTCCGAAATCGCGGATCTTTACCGCGAGGTCCCCGACGCGATTGATCGCACAATCGAGATTGCCCAGCGGTCCACCTTCACGCTCGATGAACTTCGCTACGAATATCCCGAAGAGATCGCGCCGGCGGGCATGACATTGATCGAACATCTAAAGCGGTTGACATGGGAGGGCGCCCGGCAGCGGTGGCCCCAGGGTGTGCCGCCGAAAGTGATCGAGACACTGCGTCACGAAATGCAAATCATCGAAGAGCTTCACTACGAAGCCTATTTTCTGACCGTTTGGGACATGGTTCGATTCGCGCGCGAGCGAAACATTCTTTGCCAGGGTCGGGGTTCAGCCGCCAACTCCGCCGTTTGTTACTGCCTTGGGATCACCAACGTCGACCCCAGTCAATCGGATCTGTTGTTCGAGCGGTTCATCAGCCGCGAACGCGACGAGGCTCCGGATATCGACGTCGATTTCGAGCACCAGCGCCGCGAAGAGGTGCTGCAATACCTGTACGAAAAGTATGGCCGTGACCGTGCGGGGATGACTGCGACGGTCACGACTTACCGTACCAGGAGTGCGATTCGCGAAGTCGGCAAGGCACTGGGCGTTTCGGGCGACGCGATTGACTCGATCGCACGACTGGGCGGCAGCGGCGCCGAGTTTTCCGAACGCTGCCGCGACGGCGGACTCGACCCCGAATCGACCACCGGCCAGCGATTCGTTTACCTGGTCGAATCCTTGTGCGGCTTTCCACGACATTTGTCACAGCATGTCGGCGGCATGGTGATGACGGCGGGGAACCTTTGCGAACTTTGTCCGATCGAGAACGCGGCGATGGAAGGCCGGACCGTGATCCAGTGGAACAAGGATGACCTGGACGAACTCGGGATCCTGAAGGTGGACGTATTGGCCCTCGGGATGCTCTCGGCACTGCGCCGGTGCCTTGATTTGGTCGCCGAACATCACGGTGATGAGTTGACCCTGGCAACGTTGCCGCAAGACGACGTGCCGACGTACGACATGATCTGTGCCGCCGACACGGTCGGTGTTTTTCAGATCGAAAGCCGAGCGCAGATGAGCATGTTGCCGAGGCTCAAACCACGCTGTTATTACGACTTGGTGGTCGAGGTAGCGATCGTCCGCCCCGGGCCTATTCAAGGCAACATGGTTCATCCTTACTTGAAGGCCCGAGAGGATCCCGGTTCGGTACGTTATCCCAACGATGCGATTCGCGGAGTCCTGGAAAAGACACTCGGCGTGCCGATTTTCCAGGAACAGGCGATGCGATTGGCCGTTGTCGCGGCCGGGTTCACTCCCGGCGAAGCGGACCAGCTGCGACGCGCGATGGCGGCCTGGCGGCGACCGGGGGTGATCGACCGGTTCCGGGTCAAGTTGCTCGAAGGCATGCGGGATGGCGGGTTGGCCGAGGAGTTCGCCGAACATGTGTTCCATCAGATACGAGGTTTCGGCGAATACGGATTCCCCGAATCGCACGCTGCCAGCTTTGCGCTGCTGGTATACGCTTCGAGCTATTTAAAATGTCACTACCCGGCTGCCTTTTGCGTGGCGTTGCTCAACAGCCAACCGATGGGCTTTTACGCGCCGGCGCAGCTGGTCGCCGATGCCCGTAACCACGGCGTGCCGATTCGCGCCGTCGATGTCAATCACAGCCATTGGGATTCGACGCTTGAACCGGGATCCAACCGGACGCAAAGGGCTGTCCGGCTGGGACTGAGAACAATTCGCGGATTGAATTCCGAGGCGGCGGCGCACTTGGCGGCCGAGCGTGACGCGGGGGGAAGCTATCGCAGCATCCACGACCTGGTCAAACGGGCCGGTGTGGGAAAAGCGGTGCTGGCCACGCTTGCCGATGCCGATGCATTGGGTTCGCTCGCGGGAGATCGTCGCGCGGCGGTTTGGCATTCACTTTCCCAGGAAACCACGCCGGGGGACCATCCGTTGCTCGACTCGATCGAGGACGAGGAAGAGATGCCCGCAGCACTGGTTCCGATGTCGCCGTTGGAAGAGGTCCACGCCGACTACCACACCATCGGCCTGAGTCTCAAAGCGCATCCGATTTCTTTTGTCCGTGATGAATTGAGCGAGAGGCGGTGCGTGCGCGCCTCGGAGTTGCCCGACTTGCGCGACGGCCGCCACGTGCGTGTCGGCGGGCTTGTGTTGCTGCGCCAACGACCCTCCACGGCCAAGGGGATCACCTTCGTGACACTGGAAGACGAAACCGGCTCCATCAACTTGGTGCTGTTTGCCGCGGTGTGGCAGCGGTTTTTTCGCGTGGCCCGGACCAGTAATGCGTGGCTTGTCGATGGCAAACTGGAAAACCGCCAGGGAGTGATCCACGTTATCGTCGGGCGAATCACCGACCTTGGTTCAGAAGTTTCCGGGTTGTCGATCCGCTCGAGGGATTTCCACTGATCGCGATCAGAGAACTTGGGGCGCGACAATCCGTTCCGCGTAGGGCCGGACGACCTTCACGTACCATTGGCCGTCACCACTGGAATCGACGACATACTCGAGAAAAAACTGCACTCTCGAATTCGTTTCGCCTGTCGGGTCCATCCAGACCACTTCCGCATTATCGCGGTTATAGGAATGGACAATCTGGATTGGTTGATACAGAACCCATTCCGCCCCCGGGCCCCGTCGGCGAATCAACGTGTTGACCGAGTCCTGCTGGAATTCCAGAAGTGCCTGGCGGGCATCCTCATCGAGTCGATAATGTTCCTTCAACGGCATTGATGGCGAAAGCCGATTCACGTAATCACGTCTCAGCTCCATCGCCATCTCGTCGTGCCCGAGTGCGACCACCTCGAGGTAATGGCGTGAGAACTCTCTTGCCTGGTTTCCAAGGGTCACCGATTTCATCCACGGCATGAACAACCCGCAGGCACCGAAGCCTGCGGCAAGAACCATTCCGAACATTGCCGGCCGCGTACCCAAAGGCGTCTGACCACTGGTCCGCCGTAACGCGAAAAAGCCGCAGACGAATGCGAGCAGGGGAACCACCAAGAGTGGCTGGCCAATCAGACTCAGAAAACTCAGCAACCCCAGCAAGAGGCTGACAAAGCCGCTGACGCGCAGCGGCGGCGCAGAGTCCTCCTCGAACCCGGCTTCGGCATGCATTTGGTAGGAAGGAGACTGGCTGGTTTGATCGATTGCCATGGGATATTGATCGATTGCCATGGGATGCGGAAAAACAACTGCTTCGAAACCGGCTCCGGGGCCCCGGGACAGCGTTTTGAAAAGCTCATTGAAACAGCGTTTTCAAAAACACGTTGAACAGGGTTTTCGCACGTTGAACAGGGCTTTCGCACGTCGAACCGGGCTTTGACGAGCCAGATGCCCGTCGCAAAGGCCCGTCGCCGAGGCCCATGCCCGTCGCCGAGGCCCGGGCGAGTATCGCATCCGAGAGATGCGCCCCGCCGAAGGACCTTCTCCGCGTTACGCACCGGATGCCAATTTGGTTTGCAGAATCCGCCCCTTTTACCTGCGATGATCCCGTCGACTCAGGCGGCGCGGGTCCACCCATCCTGGGCGCTCTGGCCGGAAACCTCATCGAATTGCTCGCAGATCCACTGAGCGGCCCGAGCCGACGCGCCGCCGTGGGCGTATTGCTCACGCAATTGATCCAGGTCCTCGAGCAGACCCTGGAAGTAATAGGGGTCACCCAGCATCGCATCCACCGAGTCGGTCAGAAACTCAATTGCGGGCTCGCGGCGTCCGACCGAGACCATTTCGGGAAATACCTTTTTGGATCCCAGCAGATTCGGCAGCGTGATGCTGTCCACGCGGACCATCGACCGGGCAAAGGCGTGAAGCAACCATCCAACGCGGTAGAGAACAGCGGCGGGGGTGCGCCGAGCCATCAACTCCAAACTGATGCTCCCGCTGACCATCATGGCGCATTGGGCCGCTTCGATCACTTCGCTTGTGCGGCCAGTGTAAAACTCAACGGGCAACGACGCGTCGTCGGATTCCAATTGGTTCCGGCACCACAAACATTGTCGGTCTCGGTATGCGGCGACCAGAAACCTCGCGGTCGGGTGCCGCTGGTGGATCCGCCGCATCGACTCGAGCATCAGCGGCCAATTGCGTTGGACTTCGTGCGTCCGCGAACCCGGAAGAACCGCGACCAATTGCTGGTAACCACCATCTCGTAACGATTCGAATCTCTCCAGCAGTTGATGGTCCAGTTCGGCGGAAGCGACCGCGTCGAAAAACGGGTGACCCACGTACGTCGTCGGGATCCCACGTTCCGAGAAGAACTGTTGTTCGATCGGCAGCACCGCCAACACGTGATCAACGCTTCGCCGCATCTTTCGCGCCCGCCAACCACCCCACGCCCAAAGCTGAGGCGGACAGTAGTAGTAGACCGGGATGCCGTGCTTTTTCGCTCGCTTGGCGATGTGCCAGTTGAATCCTGGAAAATCAACGAGGACCACTGCGTCGACGTCACCGCTGCGAAAAATCTCTTCGGCTTGATCGGCCAATTGAAAGAACTCGCGTAACTTCGGCAGCACCTCGAGCAACCCGACGACGGCGAGGCGAGTCAGGTCAAAGTCGACGTGGCAACCGGCCGAGCGCATTGCCGCACCTCCGAAGCCGCGGGAGCGGATCGACGGATTGCGACGGTGGATCTCGCCAAGCAGTCTTGCGGCGTGCTGGTCCCCACTCGGTTCGCCCACCGAGAAGAATATGTTTCCTGTCATCGACACGTCCCACGCTGTATTCACGCTCGCCCGCCGGGACTCTCGAGCCGGGGCGGTGGTGAAAGCGACCTACGAAGCATCTCCAGTAGGCCAAGTCGCCGGTGGTCGTCAACGCCGATTCGTTGCTAGCTACACAAGATCGAGCCGTATTGTGTGGCTGGAGCAATAAAAAACGACCCGTCAGGTTTTCACCCGGCGGGCCGTTTTTGGGTCACGTCTGAAAAGGTTTCAGTTCGTTTCCGTTTCGCAAATTAGCGAACGTAAACAGCACTGGCCTGAATGACGCGACGCTTGGTGATCACGCTGGCGCTGGGATCGACAACCGGAGCCGGCATCGGAGCAGCCTGGATCGGAGGAGCAGCAACGCCGCCGTCGCAACCGCAGCTCGGCTCGCAACCGCAAGCGGGCTCAGCACAGCAACCTGCCGATTCGCAACCGCAAGCCGGCTCGCAAGCCGGTGCACAGCCGCTGTCGCAACCGCTGTCACAGCAATTGCCACGATTCTTGTGGCCGAACAGCTTGCTCAGCAAGCAGCCGCCCTTCTTGGCGCAAGGATCGCAGCAGCTGTCGCAAGCAGGCGCTTCGCAACCGCATGCCGGTGCGACTTCGCAGCCACAGGCAGGCTCAGCAGCACAGCAATCGCCAGCAGCTTCGCAGCCGCATGCCGGTTCAGCGGCACAGCAACCAGCCGATTCGCAACCGCAAGCAGGTTCGCAAGCAGGAGCACATCCGCTGTCACATCCGCTGTCACATCCGCAATTGCGATTCTTGTGTGCGAAGAGCTTCGACAGCAAGCCGCCGTGTCGCTTCTTTGCGCAAGGATCACAGCAACCGGTGTCGCAAGCGGGTGCTTCGCAACCGCAAGCCGGAGCTGCGACTTCGCAACCGCAAGCCGGTTCTGCATCGCAGCAAGCCGGTCCAGCGGCACAGCAAGTTGGTTCCGCTGCACAGCAAGTCGGTTCCGCTGCACAGCAATCAGCCGCGGGTGCTTCGCATCCGCAAGCCGGTCCAGCAACTTCACAACCGCAATCCGGTCCGACGTCACAGCAAGCAGGCGCGTCACATCCAGCATCACAACAGCTGCTGGCGCTTCCGCACCCTTTCATTCCGATCATACGATCCAAAAGGTCAAACCCAAAGCTTTGGCTGCAGATACTGCAACCAACAACGAGGGCGATAGTCATTATTGTCCGCTTCATTGGAGCCACGTCTCCCTTTCTCAATTTGGCGGTTCGATTCTTTCGCAGTGGTCCGTAGTAGAAGATCCAACCCGGCGTCGAGCATGGAGCGAGGTGCAGTCGTCGGACGAAGTCGCCGCGAGCACACCTCGGATTCCCTTGACGAACACAGACGGGTCGGGTGCGCGGACACCCGGCCCGCCGACTTCGTTCAGCTCGTCGATCTCAACGCCTGTGACCGAAGCCACAGAGGATCAATACCTTTTGTTCACGGAACACCAGCAAGACCGAGACATCCAATGTCATCAGCCTCTGGGTCCATCACCTGCGACTCCGATGTGACAACGAGCCACAACATTAGCGCGGGCGAATCTGTATCGATATCGTCCCCGAAACGGCTCCCGATTACAGTTCCACGTGATTTTCAGCCGCTTGGAAGACTTTGACGGCTAGGCAAATCCTGCGTGTTTTACGGGGTGTCGGCAATCCTCCGATCGTGCGCGTGGCGGAACCGGATCGATCGGTATAAACTGCACGGTCCTTGGGGTGGACGCCATGCTCACCCCCCATACCGGTCCCGGTCCCTCCACCCTTTGCATCGCGGTGCTTGCATCGTCATGCCACCATCGCACGGGCGGCGTTCTTCACCAGCATCGCTGAGGAGTGCCACGGAGGAGGCGGAGCCGACGAGTCGACCCCAGATACACCGAACGCTTGCCAGCAAAACCTGTCGTCGTCGATTTGAATTCACTTCCCCCGGTTTCCTGCCCCTGTGGGACCGCGCGAAGAGCTTTCGCTGAGCGAGAGGAATTCCCTGGAACCGTTCATCTCACGCACATTTCCCGCGATGCCCGACGCCATTACCACCAAGAGCACACGGAGATCTATATCATCCTGGAATGCGAGCAGGACGCCGCGATCGAACTCGACGGCGAGACGTACCCCCTTGCTGCCCGAACTGCGATTCTGATCCCGCCTGGGGTGAGGCACCGAGCCTGTGGAGCGATGTCGGTGTTAATCCTGTGTACGCCGAACTTTGATCCCCAAGATGAACACTTCGACGATGCCGACGACGCACACGAGCCCGAACAACCAGCCATTTGACGAGTGACGCACCGAGAGTCAGCCTCGATCTTTGCAACCGTTGAGGGGATTTCCCCGCTGCGAATCAACCCGACCCGTAGAGACTTCCAATGCATCTGAGACCCGTTTGCTTTTGTCGCCGCATCGTTTGCGTTGCCCTGTTGATGCTATCGGTGACCGCGTCGGCTGCGGCGGCCGATTGGCCCTATTGGCGAGGCCCGAATTTCGACGGCACCGCCGAGGCGAGCGGACTTCCGGATGACTGGGATCCCGAGGGTGGACCCGATGGCAATGTGCTTTGGAAGCGTGAGGACCTGGGCGGACCATGCACGCCGATCGTCATGGACGGCCGTCTTTACACCATCCAGCGGGCCGAACCGGAAACGCCGCGTGAGGGCGAAAAGGTGGTTTGTCTCGATGCGAAAACGGGCGAAACTCTGTGGGAAAACCGTTACAACGTCTGGCTTTCCGACGTTCCCGCCGAGCGAGTGGGTTGGAGCAGCGTCGTCGGCGATCCCGAAACCGGGTACGTCTACGCACTGGGCGCCTGTGACATCTTTCAGTGCATTGACGGCGAGAGCGGTGAGACCATTTGGAGCGTCCCGCTGCATGAACAGTTCGGAATGCTGAGCACCTATGGTGGCCGAACGAATTTCCCGGTGATCCACGAGGACCTGGTGATCATCAGCGGGATCATTATCAATTGGGGTGATGCCGCGAAACCAAACCATCGCTTGATCGGCATGGACAAGCGGACCGGCGAAATCGTTTGGTTCAGCGGGACGCGAGACCTGCCCTATGACACGACCTATTCCGCCCCCTCGCTGGTGACGATCGATGGACAACGCCAATTGATCATCGGGGCGGGCGACGGTGCGATTTGGGGATTCCAGCCCCGCACCGGAAAACCGCTTTGGCACTACGATCTTTCGCTCCGCGGTATCTTTGCCACCCCGCTTGTCGTTGGGAATAAAGTCTTTGCCAGCCACAGTGAAGAAAACGTCGCGCCGAACAACAACGTGATGGGCGCCGTGGTGGGATTGCGAGTATCGGGCACCGGCGATGACACGAAAGTTGAGGAATTGTGGAAAGAGATGGAAGTCGTTGTGGGCTACAGCGAAGGCGTGTTGATCGACGACCGGCTGTACGTCGTCGACGACCGGTGCAAGATGTGGATCTTCGATGCTGAAACCGGAAATCCGATCGTGGAACGGAAATCGTTCGTCGGCAGTCGTCAACGATCCGCCTTGCTGCACGCCGACGGAAAGATTTACGTGTTGACCGAAAACGGTCGATGGGCGGTCGTCCAACCGACCGCGGCCGGATTCGAGGTTCTCAACAAGGGTCGCGTTCGCGATGCAGGCTTCGCGGGATCACCAATCGTTGCTGACGGGCGACTCTATTTCCCCAGCAGCACCACTCTGTACTGCGTCGGGACCGAAGAGGGCAAACAAACGCCGGTGGTCATGTCAGAGTCGATGGGCGAAGAATCGCCAGTGTCGGAAAACCCTGATGTCGCCCAGGTTCAGCTTGTTCCGGCAGAATTGCTTTTGAAGCCGGGACAGGAAATCGAACTGAAAACATCGGTATACAACATTCTCGGCCAGCGGCTCGATGCGCCGACAGAGGTCATGTACGAGGTCGATGGTCCTGGAAAGGTCGAGGGTTCGACCTTTATCGCATCAGCAGACGCAGCTCATGCCGCCGCGACGATCGTGGCAAAGGTGGGCGACGTTTCGGGCGCCGCCCGCGTGCGGATTGTCCCCGATCTGCCCTGGAAATTCACCTTTGATAATCTGAATGATCCCCCTGTCACGTGGGTCGGCGCTCGGTACCGTCATGTGATTCGCGAAATCGACGGATCGCCCGCGTTGACGAAGATCACGACCATCCCTAAGGGCGCGCGCAGTCGCGCGTGGATGGGACACAGTGACCTGTCGCAATACACGATCAGTGCCGACGTGCGTGGCGCCCGCATGAGCGACCAATTACCCGACATCGGCCTGAGCGCCCAAGGCTACGTCCTCGACTTGATGGGTGAGAACCAGGAACTCGAAATCCGCACCTGGTCGGCCCAGCACCGGATTGCACTCGGAAACGATACCTCGAAGGTCGAATTCCCTTGGCAGGAAGACACCTGGTACCGGATGAAATTCCGTGTCGACCTCGAGAGCGAATCGCCGGCTGCGGTCGCGGTGTTGCGCGGCAAAGTCTGGCCACGTGACCAGCCCGAGCCAAAGGAATGGACCGTCACGGCGCGGGACGAATCCCCCAACCTCGCGGCCAGCCCCGGTCTTTACGGCAATGCCAAAGTCGCCGAGCTGTACCTCGATAACATCGAAGTCGTTGCGAACAGCGACGAACCCTAAGGGCCGCAAGGCGAGTAAAAACAATTCACCATTGGCCCGGTGCGAACCCGCGGCATTCCAACGAATCCCTTCCCTACCACCTTCCGAAAACTTTGACGAACCATGCGTAAACATGAAATCTCGGCTTGGACCCTGATGCTCGGCGCTGCGTTGCTCGGCGGCGTCGCCACTGTCTCGTTTGGCGGCTGCAAGCCACCCACGGCAATCAATGTCGATGTCTCGACCGGTGAGTATGTCGCCAGCAACATCACGGCCGATTCGAGCAACATCACGGCAACCAACAGCAACATTACGGCCACCAACAGCAATCTCACCACTTCGCCTTCGGTAGCGGTCGAAACACCAATCGCTTCGGTCGAAACACCGATCGCGTCGGTCGCGGACGAGACCGCTTCGGTCGCGGAAGAGGCGGCGAGCGAATCCAACACGCTTGTTTCGTCGGTCCAGGAGGTTCACCCGCCCGAAGACATTCGCGCCGCCGGCGGTGACTGGCCCCAGTGGGGCGGGACTCGCGAGAAGAACAATGCTCCCGGAGCGAAGAATCTGCCGATTGAGTGGAACATTGGAGATTTCGATCGCAAGACCGGCGAGTGGGACAACGCTGACGCTTTGAACATTCGATGGTTTGCAAATCTCGGCAGCCAAACCTACGGTAATCCCGTCGTTGCCGACGGACGTGTGTTCGTCGGAACCAATAACGGGGCGGGACATCTCAAACGCTATCCCTCCGACGTCGATCTTGGTTGCCTGTTGGCGGTCGATGAAAAGAGCGGGGAACTTCTTTGGCAACACAGCAGTGAAAAGCTGATCACCGGACGCGTTCATGACTGGCCGCTTCAGGGCATATGTTGTGCCCCGTTGGTCGAAGGCGAACGACTGTGGTTCGTTACCAGCCGCGGAGAGGTCCGCTGCCTCGATACCGCCGGTTTTCATGACGGCGAAGACGACGGTCCGGTCCAGCAAGAGCCCGCCTTCGTTGCGGACATCATGAATGCCGGCCCATCGGCCGAAGCCCACGCGGCCACCTTGGAGGGTTTGGCTGAGGGCAAGTTGGACGAGGCCGCGCTCGAAGCCCTTGCCAAAGCGGGTGAGCAGGCGGAGGGCGACGTCAAAGTCGAAACCGTGACAGAAGGAAAAGCGTGGAAGGCGACTGGGAATTTCGGCGGTGTCGACCGCGAGTTGACAATTCGACAAGCTGGGCCGCGGATCCAGTTCTTCAAAGCGCTCGGCATTGACGACAAGCGGGACGCCGACGTGATCTGGGTCTACAACATGATGGGTCCGCAAATGGGTGTCAGCCAGCACAACATGGCTTCCTGCAGCGTTACCAGCTACGGGGATCTGTTGTTCGTCAACACCAGCAACGGCCTCGACGAGTCGCACTACAACCTGCCCGCGCCAGACGCTCCCAGCTTTATCTGCATGGACAAGAACAGCGGCGAGGTCTTGTGGACTGATCGATCACCCGGAAAGAACATTCTGCACGGCCAATGGTCGAGCCCGGCCGTAGGCGTTTTTGAAGGAGTTCCACAAGTGCTATTCGCCGGCGGCGACGGAATCCTGTACAGCTTCCGCGCCGACAAGGGTTCCGATGGCAAACCCGAGTTGCTTTGGCAATTCGATTGCAATCCCAAGACGAGCAAGTGGGCACTTGGCGGCCAGGGAACGCGAAACAACTTGATCGCCACTCCGGTTGCCTATGAAGGTTTGGTTTACATTGCCGTTGGCCAGGACCCCGAGCATGGCGAAGGCGAGGGACACTTGTGGTGCATCAATCCCAACAAGCGTGGTGACATTTCACCGACGCTTGCCATGAAGATCGACGATGGAAAACGCGTGCCGATCCCGCACAAGCGTATCCAGGCTGTTGAAGAGGAAAATGGCGAAGTTGAAGTCGACAATCCGAATTCCGGTGCGGTTTGGCATTACTCGATGGCCGACAGCAACGAGGACGGCGAAATCGACTTCGAAGAGGAAATGCATCGATCCATTGGCACCTGCGCGATCAAGGACAACGTGCTTTACGTCGCCGACTTTTCCGGTCTTGTCCACTGCCTCGATGCACGCGGTAGCAAAGATGGGAAACCGATCGTGCACTTCACCTACGACATGCTCGCCCAGAGTTGGGGAAGCCCGTTGATTGTCGACGGACACGTCTACATCGGTGATGAGGACGGCGACGTAGCGATCTTCGAGTTCGGCGCCGAGAATGCGGAACCGATCGAAGAGATCAACATGCGCAGCAGCGTCTACAGCACACCGGTGGCCGCGAACGAAACGATTTACATCAGTACCAAGGACAAACTGTTTGCGATCGGTTTTCCCAAGTAAAGAAGCGATGTCGAAAACACTGCTCGACTGCGGCAATTGCAGTCCCGATTTCAACGCGATCCGCCAAATGGCGACTTCCCACTTCGGTGCCACGGTGATTCAATCCCAGGGCATCGAAGACACAATGGAGGTGCTGAAGCGACAGAAAGTTGACTTGGTGACGGTCAATCGCAAACTCGACCACGACTACAGCGACGGCCTCGATGTGGTCCGGGCGATCAAGTCCGACCCGGAGGTCGGATCGGTCCCCGTGATGCTGGTGACCAACTACGAGGAGCACCAGAAGGCTGCGATCGAGGCCGGCTGCGAGCCAGGTTTTGGCAAGCTGGCACTTCGCGCCGAGGGGACTCTCCAGACCCTCGAGCCGTACCTCGGAGCCAAATCCGAAGCAGCCCGAGAAAACGGATGATTTCGCTCGGGGTCGTTCCCCTCCCTTTTTGATTTGCCCCTTTCCCTCTAGCGACGCCCTTCCCTTCTCTCGAGTCGACAAAGATCGGTAGGATGAATATTGTGGGGAAAGATTCCTTAGGGTCCTTTTCCAATCTCCGCGGGTAGACACAGGGCCTGGACCAACGTCGATTTCCATGAACGGTTCCTTTCGCAAACTTCTTTCCGCAAAGATCCATCGGGCGACGGTGACCGCTGCCGACGTGGATTACGAAGGGAGTGTGACGATTCCGCCCGAATTGCTCGAGGCCGCCGGGATCCAAGCCTACGAATCGGTACACGTGTGGAACATCACTCGGGGGACGCGTTTGGAAACCTATGCGATCGCCGGGCTGCACGGATCGACCGATATCTGTGCCAACGGTGCCGCCGCGCATCTGATTCGGCCCGGTGATCGTGTCATCCTGGCCACCTACGCGTTTGTCCCCGAGGAAAACCTTCACAACCATCGGCCGAAGTTGATATTTGTGAACGAACTGAATCGGATCACTCATGCCGGCCCCGAGTTGCCCGGACCCCAGCGGCGGAGTGCGGCCGAAGGCTGCTGAAAGGATTGTGCAAGGATTTGGGATTGTTGTCGTCGCCATCGTTGTTGGACTTTTATCCGGTTGCCTGTTGGGAGCGCAGCCGAGCGTCAATGGGCAACTTGGCCGCAGTCTCGAGCATCCGCTCCAGGCGACGTTGATTTCCTTCGCCAGCGGAACCGCGATCATTGTGGTTCTGTCGCTGATTAGCGGAACGTTCCCGCCCAGCTTTACGGTGCCCCCGCGCGAGCTTCCGTGGTGGATCTGGTTTGGTGGGGCGATCGGTGTGGTGATGGTCACGACATCGCTGATTCTCGTCCCACGCGTTGGATCGTTGCCCTGGTTCGCGGCGGTGATGACCGGTCAAACGGTCGCGGCGCTGCTGTTGGACCATTTTGGGCTGCTTGGGAATCCGAGGTCGCCGGCCTCGCCTTTGCGTTTGTTGGGTGCAGCATTTCTGATCGCCGGGGTGTTAATCATCGTGCACGCCAAGCGTCGCGAGTATCGCGAGGCGATTACGGCTCAGAAGGTTTCCGCAGCCCAGGTTGGCGAGCCAGGCGATTGAAAGAGCGTTTTCGGGCTGGGGAAGGCCCAAAACCGCGGTCGGAAACCGTGGAAAGTGGTCGATCTTGGCGAACCACGGTTGAGGCAATTTTTGCCGCTATCTATTTTAGGACCCTTGGAACAGGTCCCACCCAAAAATGAAATACCGTCAAATCGACAAGATTACCCACCTTGAGCCGGGCAAGAAGTTGACCGCGGTGAGGACGCTGCGCGGTGACGAGGAGTATTTGAAAGATCATTTCCCGCGGTTCCCGGTCATGCCTGGCGTGATGATGCTCGAAGCACTGCACCAGGCTGCGGTTTGGCTGATTCGTACCGGAGACGATTTTCAGTCGCCATTGGTCTTGCTTCGGGAAGTCCGAAGCGTCAAGTTCGGCGACTTTCTGGCCCCCGATGAAACGCTCGAGATCACTGTCGAGTCGATCAAAGAGGACGGAAACCGTACAACTGTCAAAGCGACGGCCACCAAGCAGTCGCGTGTCACCGTTTCGGCGCGACTCGTGCTGGAGCGGTGCGAGAGCGACGACCCACAACGACTCGGCACCGACGAAGACGTCCGGCGGCGAAGCCGGAAACAGTTTCGCGAATTATTTGGCGACGTCGCAGCGAGCGCATGAGTCGCCCCATCACAAACTGATTGTTCACACAGCAACGTATTCCTTAAAGGATTTCACATGGACCAAGAAGAGATTTTCGAAAAGGTACAAGAAGCCCTCATCGACGCCCTCGGAGTGGATGACGATGAAGTCACGCGTGAAGCCACACTCGTGGGTGATTTGGGTGCGGAGTCAATCGACTTTCTTGACATCGTATTCAAGCTCGAAAAAACGTTCGATATTACCATCCCGCGCGAAGAGCTTTCTCCCGAAGACATTCTCACCAACAGCCAGTACGTCCAGGACGGAGTGGTCACTGCCGAAGGCATGGCAGAATTGAAGCGAAGAATGCCCTGGGCCGACCTGTCCGAATTTGAAAAGAACCCGCGGGTCCAGGATTTCGGAAATCTGTTGACCGTCGGCGATCTTTGCAATTACGTCGGCAGCAAGGTCGGTTGATCGTGTTTTTTCCACCAATAGCATCCCCTTTTTTCGCTGCGCCTTCCTGTTAGAAATCCGATGCGTTGGTTCTGGGTCGATCGATTTACCGAGTTTGTCAGTGGTTCATACGCCAAGGGCATTAAGAACGTCACGCTCGCCGAAGAGGTGGTCGATGAGTATTGTCCCGGCTACCCGATGCTGCCGCCGACGTTGATCATTGAGGGAATGGCACAGATCGGCGGCATCTTGGTCGCCGAACATTTCGGGTTCGAGAAACGTGTCGTCCTGGCCAAAGTCGGCAAGGCGGTGTTTCACCACCCGGCTCGCACCGGCGACCAACTGCTATATGAAGTTCGACTCGATGGTGTTCAGGAAGACGGCGCCACGGTGACCAGCACCAGCCATTGCGGCGAGACGCTGCAGGCAGAAATTGATCTGATGTTTGCCTTTCTCGAGGCGGGGCGGTTCACCGACGGCCCACTTTTCAAGCCGGGCGACTTAGAATCAATGCTGCGTCTGATGAATTTCTTTCATGTCGCGGTCCGGTCCGATGGTTCGCCCATTCCCCATTACGACAATCTCTAAGTACGACGAAGTACGATAAACCTCCTCAACTGTGAGACGCGATCGGAACTCGCAGGGACCTTCCCCAGGAATACTGAATCCATGCGTCGTCGCATCGTCGTTACCGGAATCGGAATGATCAATCCGATGGGACATGACCCAGCCACCGTCTGGTCCGGCCTCAAGGCAGGCAAGAGCGGCGTGGCGCGCACCACCCTCTTTGACGCCAGCGGATTT
Organism: Rhodopirellula sp.; assembly: GCA_024644085.1. Classification (GTDB taxonomy): domain Bacteria; phylum Planctomycetota; class Planctomycetia; order Pirellulales; family Pirellulaceae; genus Rubripirellula. Next base: position 6,382 of record JAHELS010000064.1, on the reverse strand, counting down.
CCGACACAGATCAGTGCCGAGGTTAAGAATTGGGATGTGACTCAGTGCGGTGAGCCGGCCGAGTTGTGGGAAAACAGGGGCCGCCACACCAAGTTCGCCGTCGGCGCGGCCAAGCAGGCAATTGCCGACAGCGGAGTCCTCGATTCGATTGACAATCCGGTACGATTCGGCGTCTACCTCGGCAGCGGCGAAGGCAACCAGGATTTTCTGACGTTCAGCAAAATGATGGCTGCGGCGCTGGCCGACGGTGAGTACGACGCGTCGCGTTTCATCGCAGCCGGCTTGGAATTGCTCGATCCGGCGAAGGAACTCGAGCAGGAACCGAATATGCCCGCCGCACACCTGGCCACGATGTTCAACGCCCAGGGCCCCAACCTGAATTGCTTGACCGCTTGCGCCGCGAGCAGCCAGGCGGTTGGCGAAGCCACCGAGATCATTCGCCGCGGTGACGCCGATGTGATGTTGGCTGGCGGCACGCATAGCATGATTCACCCGTTTGGGGTTACGGGATTCAACTTGCTTACCGCGCTGAGCGAAAGCAACGACGAGCCGACCAAGGCAAGTCGTCCATTTGATCGGCTTCGCAACGGCTTCGTGCTCGGTGAAGGATCAGCAATGGTCATACTTGAAGAACTCGAGGCGGCCAAAGCCCGCGGCGCGACCATCTACGGGGAAGTCGCCGGATACGGAACGACCGCTGACGCTTACCGAATCACTGACATCCCGCCTGATGGGCACGGTGGCATCGCCGCGATGAGGATGGCGATCGCCGACGCGGGATTGCAACCTGAAAACATCAACTACGTCAACGCGCACGGAACCAGCACCACCGTGAACGACAAGGTTGAAACCAGGGCTTGCAAGGAAGTTTTTGGGGATCACGCTCCCAAGATCCCGGTCAGCAGCACGAAGAGCATGATGGGACATTTGATTGCGGCCGCGGGCGTGACCGAAATGATCGTGTGCTTGTTGGCGATTCGCGACTCCGTTATGCCTCCGACGATCAACTACGAGAATCCAGATCCTGAGTGTGATCTGGACTACGTACCCAACGAGGCCCGCGAGGCACCGGTCCGGTACGCCTTGAACAACAGTTTCGGCTTTGGAGGTCAAAATGTTGCGCTCTGCCTGAGCCGATTCGACGGCTAACACGTGCACCCTTTCACGATGGGGTGATCATTTCCCCCTGATTTCGTCGGCCGCCAACCATGACTCATTTCACCGACGCCGAACTGGTCGCCTTTCTCGACGAGGCCTTGCCCGCGGGACGATGCTCGTTGCTCGAGCACGAATTGCGCACAAGTGCCGAGCTGCGTGATCGTCTGATTGAAGTTCGTGGCCGGGAAACGGCCGGACTGCACACGATCGGAGCCATTTGGCGGCGCGGTCGCATGTCCTGTCCGAGCCGGTCGGAACTCGGGCAATTCGTACTCGGCACGCTCGACAGTGAAGCTGCCGATTACATTCGCTTTCACCTTGAAAAAATCGGTTGCCGGTATTGCCAGGCGAACCTTGCCGATCTCGAAGCGGCCAGCCAGCCGGACGAGCAACCGACCAAACGCCGTCGGCGTTACTTCCAAACGAGCGCCGGGTACCTGAAAAAGCCGGGTACCTGAAAAAGCCGGGTACCTGAAAAAGCCGGGTACCAATGAAGCTTCACGCCGCTCCACGGTAAAGCATCTGCTCGAGCCGATCGAGCGTCATGATCAGCTGCGTCCATTCGGTGACGACATCGATCGTCACAAGACTCTTCGCGTCGCTCCGGTCGAATCCCTGCTCACTGACGCGGATCGCTGACGAGAGAACCGCCAGGCCGTCGCCCACCGATGTTTTACCTGTCGAACGCGGGGATTCAGTGTTGCAGTTCTCGATCGGCAGCACTTGCTGCATCGCCTGGTGAACAGCCCACAAGGCGGCATTGTTGCCGGATTGAGCTTGGACCACCGTCCGCATCGTGCCAGATTGAACGTAGTATTTTGCCATCGTATGGGTTCCTTAACGGGAGTGCGATTGTCCGCCAGGTCTTTCGTTTGCCCGGCAGGATTGAGATCGCATTTGTTGTGACACGTACGGTCAATTGGCCCGCAAACGGGGACAAATCGAAGGACTCTTCCGAACGATGGTGTCGATGCAGGCAGTCGGCAGCGAGACACACGCCTGCTAACTTATGCGGCTATCCCTGCATCAACGCCGGCCGGCCATCCTCATGAAACTGACTCACCATGGCGCCCACGAAGGCGTTACCGGATCGTGCCATCAACTCACGTGGCAGCGAGGCAAGAGTCTGTTGGTCGATTGTGGAATCTTCCAGGGCTCGGAGGCATTGAAGCATCCCGATCCCGAGATCGAGTTTTCCATCGACGGAATTGAGTGCATGTTGCTGACCCATGTTCACGTGGATCACGTGGGGCGCGTGCCCTATTTGCTCTCGGCCGGTTTCGACAAGCCGGTCTACTGCAGCGGCCCCACGGCGCGACTTTTACCTTTGGTCATGGAGGATTCGCTGAAGATCGGTTTCACGCGCAGCCGTAACCTGATCAACAAGTTTCTCAAACACATCGGCAAACAACTCCGCCCCCTTTCCTATCACCAATGGCATACGATCCATCGTGACTCCGGCGGTGAGGTGAGGATTCGGCTTCGTCCAGCCGGGCACGTTTTGGGATCGACAATTTTCGAGGTCGAATTGCCCAGCGGCGAGCGAGTTGTCTTCTCGGGTGATGTCGGCACGGGCAGCGATCCGCTGTTGCGGAAACCGAGCAGCCCCGAACGAGCCGACTTGCTGGTCTTGGAGAGCACATACGGCGACAAGTTCCATGAATCCTCGGATGATCGTCAGAGGACTCTTGAGACGGTCTTGCGAAGGACGCTTCATGACAAGGGCGTAACGATCATTCCCGCTTTCAGCCTGGGCAGGACGCAGGCCCTGCTTTACGAGATGAATGGAATTTTTCAACGCGTTCAGGAATCGGAAGGCCGTACATTGATGAAGCAGGTCGACGTGATCGTCGATTCGCCGCTGGCATCTCGATTCACCGAGCTGTATGACGAAATGCAAGAGTACTGGGGAATCGAAGCACAGCGAGTGCTCCGCACCGACGATCAACCATTGGTCTTCGAGAACCTCACGACAGTCGGCGGGCATCGCGAACACCGCGACATTCTTGACTACCTCGAAGAACGAAGGTTGCCCGCGATCGTGATCGCCGGAAGCGGCATGTGCACCGGTGGGCGGGTGGTCAACTACTTGAAACGTTTCATCGGCACCCCGAGCACCGATATCGTGTTTGTCGGGTACCAGGCCAGCGGTACACCCGGTAACTACATCAGCCGGGGCAGCGAATGGGTTCGCCTCGATGGGCGCAAGTACGATATCGCCGCGGACATTCACCGAATCAACGGTTATTCAGCTCACGGTGACCAGAATGATCTGATCGAATTCGTGCGATCCATGGACGAAGCGCCGAAACAAATCCGGCTGGTGCATGGCGAGTATCAACCGAAGCAAACATTCGCCGAGAAGCTTTCGGAATTGGGCTATCACATTATCTGAAATCCGCCACTCGTGGATATGACATCGAGATCATTTGTGGATCAACAAGAACAACCAGACGTGATCATCGTCGGCGGCGGGCTTGCGGGCCTGGCGTGCGGAGTGGTTCTCGGCGAGGCCGGTAAAAAGGTCGTGCTCCTCGAGGCGACCGATCGCGTCGGCGGACGTGTCCGCAGCGATGTCGTCGACGGCTACATTCTCGATCACGGATTCCAGGTATTACTGACGGCGTATCCAGCCTGCAAGCGATTGCTCGACTACGACGCACTCTGCTTGCGTTTTCTTGAGCCGGGGGCCCTGATTCGCAACCAGGGACGGTTCACCCTGCTTGGCGACCCTTGGCGACGCCCCGGGCAAGCGATCTCAACGGCACTCAATCCGGTCGGGACACTGGGTGACAAGCTGAGGGTCGCAAAACTGCGGCGTCAAAGCCGAGCGGGAACACTCGACGACCTGTACCGACGACCGCAGGCCTGCGCGACAGAGGATTACCTGCGCCGAGCCGGTTTTTCCGCGAAAATAATCGACCAGTTCTTTCGGCCATTTATCGGGGGCGTGTTTCTTGATCCGTCGCTGTGCGTTTCCAGTCGGATGCTCGAATTTGTATTCCGGATGTTTTCCGAAGGGGATGTTGCGATTCCAGCTGGTGGCATGGCAGCAATCCCACAACACCTTGCCCAGCGGCTGCCGCACGGTACGATCCGCTTTGAAAGTTCGGTGGCGAAGATCGACGGGCGTGAAGTTCATCTCACGGACGAAACCTCACTGACCGCCCGGAACGTCGTTGTGGCTACCGAAAGCAGCACCGCGGCCCGGCTGCTCGGAATCGAGTCGTTGGATACCGAGTGGAATTCGACGACAACCATTTACTATGCGGCGGAAGATATTCCTGACCGCAGAAAGTTACTGATGCTCTGCGGGGACGAAACAGGTCCCATTGAAACCGCGACGATTCTCAGCAACGTCGCGGCCGAGTATGCTCCGCAGGATCGCGCGTTGATATCGGTAAATCTTGGATCGATCGAAGATTGCGAGGACCTGGATCGACTTGACGCGGCGGTGCGACATCAATTGCAAGGCTGGTTTGGCGACCAGGTGAAACGATGGCAACGTCTTCGCGTTTATCGCGTACCGTTCGGTGTGCCACGACGTTCTCTGGATACGGTCGTCAGGTCGACGTTGGCGCGCGATCACGTCGGCGAGGACGTGTCGGCAACCGCAGACAGCGTTTTCGTATGCGGCGACTACCTGGAAACACCAAGCATTCAAGGTGCGATGAACAGCGGTATCCGCGCCGCGGAATCAATCCTCGGCAAGCCGCATGAAGATCCTGCGTAAACAAAAAACCGTCGCCGCAACCACATGGGTCAACGGCGACGGTTGTTTCCGATCAATCGCGATCAGGGGTTGAAGCGATTGTTGCTAAAACTGTAGTTCGTGCTGAATGGCATCACGCCGTATGCCCCTTCGGTAAAGACCTGTCGGACGAAATTGTCGAACAGCCGAATCGGCGTACTTGGCAGAATGACGACATCGCCGTCACGAATCCAAATCTCATCGTGGGGGTGTGATTCACGTCCCAGGATTGCGCCGCGAAGGTCAAGCAGTGTCGAAAGCAGCTGCCAATTCTCATCGCGACGGAAGATAACCACTTGTCGCAGATTGGCTCCGGGGACATGTCCGCCTGCCATTGCAATTGCACCGAGGACGGTGGTCGGCGTGTTGTCCATGTTGTAGCGCCCGGGCTCCGCCACTTCGCCTAGCACAAAGACATTGTGGGCGGCCTGCGACTGCAGGGAAGGTTCGACTTCGAGTCCACCCACCAAGCGGTCATAGCGGAGATTGATTTCGTCTTTCAGTTCTTCGAGAGTCAGGCCCTGGGCTGGGACGCTGCCGATCTTCGGTAAACGAATTTCACCCGAAGGTGTGATCGTCTGGGCGATAGCTTGCGGGTCGAAACCACCGGTACCACTGATGGCTTCGCGGATTTGGCGGGCAGCCGTACCGGTGTTCACCGGTGTCACATCGATGGCAGGTTCGGGATAAAACCTGCGATACCGCTCGTCGAGCACGGCGCGGAGCTGGTCCACCGTTTGCCCGGCGGCGTGGACCTGCCCAATCAATCGCAGAGTGATCGTACCATCGGGCTGGATCACGAGGCCTCGTTCAAGCGAGCCACGGGTCAACTCATTGTCGGCTTCCGATTCCACAAGCAACTCGTCGCCGACCACCAGACGATACGAGCCCTCGGTCTTCAATGCGGTCAGCAGAAACACAAGTTGAATCGTATCACCCGTTCGCAAGCGATACTCGTAAATCCGTTGGGTCCGCGCCGGACCGGCATATTCACCGGCACCGTAGATATGAAATGGCGGGTTATAGGGACATTGCCAACACTCTTTGGTGTGGTGTTCAAAGGGACCGATTCCGTTCTTCATCCCGAATCCGCCGATCAAACCTTCACCCTCTCGATCGACGCAGTGCATGCAACGACAGCTGTTGGCCGGTGTGGCCGGGACCGCCCCATGCGAGACTTGATTGACTCCGTACAGCTCTTCATCGAGGGACGGGTCGGTGGGATGAAAAAGATGTCCCGAATAGCCAGGATCGAGCGATCCGACAATGTCGCTGGGAGAAACGGCAGCCGCGTCGGCGTCGATATCGACGACGCTGAACTCTTGCGCCTGGACCAGCGACAGCATGCCGCCGATCAAGCAGATGACAGCCAGTAGTCGGCTGATCGAGGTGGTGGTTGGAACAGTCATCACAAATCTCACAGGAAAGGGTTTTGACTTTTTCGTCGGAAGGGAGAAAAGGTTGTTATCGTCG
>JAHELS010000272.1 GCA_024644085.1 Rhodopirellula sp. | reverse complement strand
GCTCGATACGATCTCATTCGCCATTCAAGCCGCGGGCGTGCAAACGATACACGTCGGCAGCACGGGGCTGGGACCGTTGCCGGAAATCACGGCGCCGGTGATCATCGATGGCTACAGCCAGACCGGTGCCGCCGTGAACACGGACCCGCTCGCTTTCAGCGGTAATCTGCTGATCGAACTCGACGGAATGATGGCCGGCAACATTGCCAACGGGCTGGAGATCCGTGCCGGTGGAAGCACCATTCGCGGACTAGTCATCAATCGTTTTCAGGGCGAATTGATGGGTGATGTCTTTTTTGGTGGCAACGCGATCTTCCTGGGTGAATCCGGTGGCAACGTCGTTGAAGGAAACATCCTTGGAATGGACCCAAGCGGAAACACGGATTTGGGAAACGAGTCGGCTGGCATCCTTGTTGGCGGAGTGTCTGAATCCTCGCCCAACAACACGATTGGTGGCAACTCGCCGGCTGCCCGTAATGTGATCGCGGGCAACCGGACGGGAATCGAGATTGATGGCGCTGGATCGACGAGTAATGTTGTGGCTGGCAATCTGATCGGAACCAACGCCGCCGGTACGGCAGCTGTCGATCCGGCCACGGCTGGCATCGGAATCTACGAGGCGTCCGGAAACACGATTGGCGGCACTACCGCCGGATCGCGCAATGTGATTTCGGGCAACGGCGTCGGTGTCTTCATCTCCGGGGAAGAAACGCCTGCAACGGGCAATGTCGTGCAAGGCAATTACGTCGGCACCGATATCACCGGCGCCAACGACGTCGGCAACGATATTGGTGTTGTCATCAGTGCCAGCGGTAACACGGTCGGCGGCACCACGGCGAATACCCGCAACGTAGTCTCGGGCAACCAGGTGGCCGGCGTGGTGCTCGGGAGCGCAGGAAGTGCGACGGGAGTCACGGTGGCGGACAATATCGTGCAAGGCAATTACATCGGAACCGATGCGACGGACAGCACGACGCTGCCCAATGGCGGCGGCGCATTCGATCAAATTGCGACGCGACTGAATCAGATAATCCTCGACGCGACGGGGGAATCACCCAACCTCACCGCACAGGATTTGGCGGATATCGCGGGCGGGGTAGCGCTCGCGTCCGCATCGGACAATACCATCGGCGGTACCGTGGTCGGGTCCGGCAACGTGATCTCGGGCAACGAGGGAGCTGGCGTCGTGATCGTCGGCGGCTCCAACAACGAGGTTCAGGGCAACTTTATCGGGACCGACGCCGCGGGAACGATTGGGCTGGGTAACACCATGAACGGCGTATCCCTGATCGAAACGGACAGCAACCTGGTCGGTGGCGACGTCGCCGGTGCGGGCAACGTCATCTCTGACAACCGCATTCACGGTGTGTACATCACGGGATCAAGTGTCCAAAGTGCGAATCGTGTCCAAGGAAATCGGATAGGCACCAACAGCGCCGGCACGTCGGCGATCGGCAATTTGAATAGCGGCGTGTTTATTGAGAACGCCAACAACGTTATCGGTGGGTCGACCGCTGCCGCGCGGAATATCATCTCAGGCAATCAAAACAGCGGCGTCACGATCGCCGGCCCAGATGCCACAGGGAACACCGTGCTGGGCAACTTCATCGGGATCGACGCAAACGATGTCCAGTCAGTCGACAATGGCGATGGTGTGCTGATCTCACAAGCTTCGGGTAATACGATTGGTGGCGCCACGGAGGCAGAGGGTAATGTGATTTCCGGCAACTTCGGTGCCGGTGTCGTGCTGTTCTCCAGCAATAACAACGTCGTTCAGCACAACCGGATTGGCACCGACTCGACCGGTACCGTCGATATCGGTAATGGGGGCGCCGGCGTGTTTATTTCCGGGCAGTCATCGAGCAACACGATCGCGGAGAACACGATCGCATTCAACGCGTCCGGCACATTTGACACCGGCGTGGTTGTCAGTGCGGGTACGGGCAATGCCATGCGCAGGAATTCGATGTTCGATAATATCGGGCTGGGCATCGATCTGTTGGACGACGGCTTTACCGAGAAGGTGACACTGAACGACCTGAACGACGCCGACACAGGGCCGAACGACCTGTTGAACTTCCCGGTGATCGAGTCGGCGACCATTGTTGGCGGCGACCTTGTACTGGCCGGTTTTGCCCGCCCGGACGTGGAGATCGAATTCTTCATCGCCGATCCCGACCCGACCGGGTTCGGCGAGGGCAGAACCTACCTGGTGATCAGAACCGAGGGATCGATCGATGACGAGGACGCATCGACAGGCAGCTACGGGCCCGGCCTTGTGAATGGATTGAATCAGGGGACCGACACGACCAACCGATTCGGCTTCACGATTCCGCTCGCAAGTCTGCCGGCCACCGTCACCGCTGGTACCGTGTTGACCTCCACCGCCACTGACGCGGGCAACAACACGTCCGAATTCAGTGGAAACATCATGGTCGAAGCCGAAGTCATCCTGCGCGACTATGGGGACGCTCCCGATACGGGCGCTGGAACGGGCGTGGGGAATTACAACTCGGTTGCCGCGGATAACGGTGCTTCGCACGTGATTGTCCCGAACCTGTTCATGGGTGCGTTGGTCGATGCCGATGACGGCACGCTGCAAAATGCCGCCGCCAATGCCGACGACCTCTCGCCCGGCGCGTCACCCGATGACGAAGACGGCCTGCTCGATCCGGCCGGCGATCTGAGCCTGACCGAGGGCACCGTGCCACAGGTCGTGGTATCCGTCACCAACAGCACCAATGCGTCAGCCACGTTGTACGGCTGGATCGACTACAACGGCAACGGTGTGTTCGAGAACGCGAGCGAGCGTGCGACGGCACCCGTGCCCGCGGGGACGGGTGGCACGGTCACGCTGAACTTCCCGACCGTGCCGACCACATTTGCTGCATCGACCTACGCGCGCTTCAGGCTCAGTACTGACAACCAGGCCTCGGTCGCCGTCGGTTCGGCTGATGATGGCGAAGTCGAGGATTACACCGTCACGATCACGCCGGCGCCGATTCTGCGTGCCGATTTGTCGCTCGACAAGATGGTCAACGACTCGCGACCCAACGTGGGTGACGAAGTCACGTTCACGGTGACTTTGGAAAACGAGGGCCCGGATCCGGCAACCGGAGTAGTGGTAACCGACCTGTTGCCCTCTGGCCTGATATTCATCGGTTCCAATCGGCCAGGCAACTACAGCAGCGGCACCGGTGTTTGGAATGTCGGTTCGATCGCGGTTGGAAGTTCGATCGATCTTGAAATCACTGCCCGCGTAGCAACCGTCGCCAGCAAGACAAACGAGGCCCGCGTCACGGCGTCGGACCAGATCGATCCCGCCGCCGGCAACAATCAGGCGATTCAGATCGTCACACCACAGTCGGCCAACCTTATCGTGTCAAAGTCCGCCGACGATACAAACGCGACCATCGGCCAGACGGTCGAGTTTACGATTGACGTGTTCAATGACGGACCCGATATCGCGACCGGCGTGATGGTGACGGATCTGTTGCCCTTTGGACTGCAATTTGTTGACGCTGATCCCAGTGTCGGCTCGTACAACGAATCCACTGGGATCTGGATCGTTGGTCAGCTCGATGTTGGATCCACCGAGACGTTGCGGGTGCAGGCCTCGCTGACGACATCGCAGTCGGTCATCAATACCGCGCGCGTCGAATCAGAACAATTTGATCCGATTCCGGTGAATGACGTGTCGTCGGTCGAAGTCGGAGCGTGTCTGACCGGAGGTCCGCTGACGCCGGGCGAAAACCGGCTGTTCTATTCGTGCGTGACGCCGGGTGGATTCGCGGCCTTCGTCGTGGGATCACAGCTCGGAAGTCATTACTTCGAACGCTGGGATGTCACGGTCGATATCGACGATCCCAGTGTTCCCGTGATCGGGATCGCGAACATCGATGGCGTCGCGGAAGTGCTGCTCGATTTGACAGCGTCGCAATTGAGCCGACCGATCTACGTCCAGGCGTTTGAGATGCTGCCGAATAACCAGAACATCAGCAACGTGCTGAGTAACGCGCCGAGTAACAACGCGCCGTTCAACGCTCTCGACGCAAACCGTGACGGCGGCGTCACGGCGCGGGATGCCCTCGTGGTCATCAATCACCTCAGTCGCGAACAGGCTGAAGGCGAATCAATTGACGGCATGGGAGACCAGTCCGGGAAGAATTATGACACCAATGGCGACGGCAGGGTTTCGGCACTCGATGCGTTGAAAATCGTCAATCATCTCAGCCGATCTGCCCAGGCGGCAGGTGAAAGCGCCTCGGCCGGCGACCGATTGCTACCGGTGCTCGAGCCCATGTCGATGCCCCAGTTCGATCAGCTTGATGACGACCTGTTGCAACTTCTTGCGGATGATGCCGTGCGAACGCAAATGACGTAGAGGCGGTGCCTACAGCGCCAATTCGACACCGACAAAGGAACCGTGGTAGAAAACGTCGCCGCCGGAATCGATGCCGGTCCCGGTGTTGAAATCGCTCGCCGCCAATTGCTCGCTTCCCAGCGCCAATCCGTCGAGCCAAAGCAGTCGATAGCCGGCCCGCACGGTGATGCAATCCGTGACCTCGGCGCCGCCGATGAACGCCAGCTCACCGACGAACGACGTGCGGTCGTCGCGCCCAAACACGGGGTCCGTACCGGCGATCGTGCTAGCCGCCCCACTGTGCTTCGATGCGTTTCCGTAGATACCGACCTTGCTGATCATGTCGACCGTGAACGTTTCGTTGCAGATCAGGTTCACATCCGCACCCATCTGGGCACCGTAGAGTCGATTGCGAGTCGACACGCGGTATTCGTAATCAATCGGCGAATTGACCAGGGCGGCAGTGCCAGATTCGTCCATCTCCACGTGGCGGAAGCCGATCATCAGGTCCAGCCAGTTACGATATTGGCGGATCACGTTGATTTCGGCGTTGTGCAGTTCGCTGCTGTAAGTCGCGGCGATTCCATCCGCCGATGTCACGTTTTGGGGCGGATTGGAACTGAACTCAAGCAACTGTCCCGGCGTCGTAGTGACGTTCACGCCGGCGTCCCAATCATCAATCCCGAAATAGCGAAGTTCCACCGCGCCGCGGGTACCGATCGACCGCCTCAAGGAAACGTCGACGCCGGTTTCCGACTTGAAGTCGAAATCGGAGGCGTTGAGATTTTCGGAGGGAGCAGCCGTATTGAACGCAAGCAGGCGAGAATCGGGATCACTTCGCGTCATGAAGATCGCATCCGCGGTTACAGTCCATAACGACCCGCCGCAAGGGTCGCAGGCGTTGAAACAGTCGCCGAACCCACTGAGTCCGAGGCCGGAATCACATCCTGTTGTTTCCCCGGCGCAGGCGTCGCATCCAAAGTCACATCCGTAATCACAGTCGCTGGCCGTCGCTGTCGCGGAAACCATTGCTCCCAGCATCATGACACGGGCCAACATGACGAGTCGCTGCATCACTTCGTTCCCTTCCCTGATGGATAGACGTCGCCAAAAGACCGCCGCAGCCATCCAGTCGATTCCTGCCACGCACAAAACCGCGCGCAATTACTCTTACGAAGTGAACAATCGTCACATTCGTCCCAGTAAACGGACCAATTTCTTGCCAGAATGAATGCGATCGCGGAGAAATCGACACGCTGATCGTCAGAATCGGAAAACTTTGCTTCCGTGCCCCATCATCCGCAGATTACCCGCCTTGAAAATCGGGTGCGAACGCATTTGCGGGCGCGCGCCTAGCGGTCGAGTAGCCCTTGCAAGAGTATTCGGACGACGTTGACAGCCAAAGAATTGCCCAACAAGTGATAACGGTCGCGCTGCGACAGACCCTGCGGCCAATTCATGGGTTCGGAAAACCCCAGTAGGCCCGAGATCTCACCCGGCGAGAACAGACGGACTTGATTTCCGTCGCCGCAGCGGAGGTACGATCCGGCACGCACTGGACTCTTCGCGTACGCCGATGTGAAACAGGCAGCGACCGCTATCGGATCACGCGGGTCGATCAGGTGCATCGCCTCGCCGAATCGGTCGACAAGCTGTTGCGAAACGCGAAGCGACAAGTCATTGCATGCCGACGGGTCAACAAACTTGGAGATTTGCCGCGGCTTTGGTACGAAGTTCACATCCTGGATTTGGCCGCGCCCACGACGAGCCTGCAGGTAGAATCGGCGCCGACGCATCGGCACGCCCCACTGTGTGGGACACAAAACGTTTTCTCGCATTGTGTAACCGCCGGAGAGAAAGATTTCGGTCAGCCGTTTGTGATGCGCCGAGCCGACAAAGGCGGGAACGTTTTCCAGCACAACCATTTCGGGACGGTCGCGATCGATCAACCCGATCAGGTGTTCCAGCGCCGCGCTGCGCGGATCCCGTTCAGCCAGGCCACGACCGCGACGTGTATAGGGTTGGCACGGTGGCGAAAGCCACCAAAGATCGGCTTGGGGAATGGCGCGAAACGACTCGAGCGTAACGCAGTGAGGCGTGACGCCATGGTTTGCCTCGTAAACTCGCTGGACCCGTCGATCGATATCAATCGCCGCGGATACCTCGATCGGGGCCGCGCCTGCCCCGTGCCGCAGGCTCCGTGCTGCCGCGGCAACGCCTCCGATCCCGCAGAATAAGTCAACTATCCTCATCGCGTGGGAATTCTTCAAATCGGATCATGACTATCCTTTACCGCCGTGGTTCTCAACCGACGATCGAAAAAGGTACCTTGCGGTGTTGGACCGCTGAACCCGAGATTCTACGATAGCCAAGCACTGCATGGACATCCGAGCGTTGATCTTTGATTGTGACGGAACATTGACCGATTCGATGTACGCACATTACGCTGCGTGGCGTGATTCATTGGCGATCCAGGGAATGGTGCTGGATGAGCAAAGCTTCTACCGGCACTCGGGGACGCCGTCGAGCCGGGTGATTCCAATGCTGGCTTCCGAGCAGGGTGTCACGGTCGACTTTCACCGTGCCCTGTCGGATAAAGAAGAACGATTTCTCGATTCGATTGAGTTGTTGCGGCCCATTGATATTGTGGTGGGGATTGCGCGAGAACACCTGGGCAAATTACGAATGGCAGTGGCCAGCGGTGGCACGCGGCGGTTGGTAATTCATCAGCTGCGACAGGTCGCCATCATCGATTGGTTCGACACGATCGTCACATGCGAGGATACCGAGAACCACAAGCCCGATCCCGATGTATTTCTCGAGGCGGCGCAACGAATGAAGGTCGCACCGGGTGCGTGCCGTGTCTACGAGGATGGCGAGCCCGGGATTGAGGCTGCGAGGCGGGCGGGCATGCATTGCGTCGATGTTCGCAAGCTGCTCACGCCTTCGAATTGACTTGCCCGCTTAACTTTCGACGAATCCAGTATTGAGCTGCGGCAGATAGTCGAACTCGGTTTGCTCTTTGGATTCATCCCACCGC
>JAHELS010000271.1 GCA_024644085.1 Rhodopirellula sp. | reverse complement strand
GCGGCACCGAGTTGACTTTCCTGGCGAATTCGTAGTTGAGTCCGCCCTCGACATACCAATCGGCGTGCCGTTGAAGTGAAATCGGCATCACTTGTTCGTAAAACATCATCTGCGTGGCCAAAGCGAATCTCCTCGAGTGGGAAAATGTGATTTGTTTGAGTGGGTCGAGCGTACTCCGGTGCCGGGAAACCGGCAACCAAGATGCCTCGCCGAGCACACCGAATGGATCGCCAAAGGAGGCTTTGTAACGGATATATCGGTGGAATCGATTGGGCGGCGAATCAAGTTCATCGTAGGATCATTCCCTGGCCGTGTCGACCGTCGCCACCTGTCGCGGGAATCTGCGTCCCTTGGACGCACAAATCACGGCTGAGTTCCGACCGCGATGCAGGAATCGGTGAGGCAACGTGTCTTTCGTAGCGGGAAGGGTGTGATTGATTCGCACCGCGCGGGAGGTAAAAAACCGGGCGGGAACTCACCGGTAATAGATGAGTTCCCGCCCTTTTTGGCAACGCGAAATCAGTTGTTGTCCGTGTGGAAAACTTCCGATCCCTGGAAATTCAGACTACCGCCTGAAACCACTTGCATCGGTCGATGCCAATTAATTTCGCGCTACGAAGCTGGTGATTCGATTTTTAGTTCAACTGTGGTGAAAACTCCCGTTTCAATTCGTCGATCAACGAGTTTGGATTGAGCGGCTTGGCAAACCAGCGGTCGATTCCTCTCGGGCCGGTCGACACGCCCAGATCATCGGGATCGGTGGCACTGACGGCAAACACTTTCAAACCAGAGTAGTTCGGTTGCTGACGAATTGCGGATACCGCGGCCGGGCCATCCAGTCGCGGCATTCGCATATCCATCAACACTCCATCGGGCAACTCTTGTTCGTCGAGATACGCCATCGCTTCCAAGCCGTCTTCGGCGGTATCCACCGCGAATCCGTTCATTCTCAGGATGCCCGACAGGAGTTCGCGTTCGTTCCTCTCGTCCTCCACGACCAACATGCGACGTTGCATGCCGGATTGACGATCCGATCGCGGCGGCGACGTTCCAAGGGTACTGCTAAAGGTTCGGAACGCGTCAATGGCTCGTTCCAACGTGCGCTGGGCATCCTCGTGACGTCCCGTTTGCAACTGCTGCTGCATCAAGTGGAGCGCCAAGGTTGCCGTATTCAGCCGGTTGCGCATGTCGTGAGACAACTTCGCCGCGCCGCACTGCTCCGCCGCAACCTCGTTTTGGATCTGCCCGACCAACTCGTGACGCAAGACCTTGATGTCTTTGGGCGCCTCAATCCCCAATCGAACTGTGTCACCATTGACACGGACCACCTCGACCGAAATATCGAGTGCTGGGAAACAGATTTTGTCTTTGGGCCGACGCGAAAGAACAAGCATCCTTGAATTCCCTTTCCATTGATTTGTACCAAAAACTCATTTGGTACAAACCCGCATTCTTTTTGGTAGGTACCGCCGTGCTGAGATCAATCGGGCATTCCTCAATCGATTACCCGCCGTACCTCCATGGTCATCTTAGGATTATTTCGTTGTCGGACAACAGCAGTTTCACAAAAGCGCTGCTAGCAACGTCGAATCGCAGATCGTTGTTAATTCTGCGCGGAACTTGCTTGCCAGTTCCTCCGCGCAGCGACAAACTATCCCGATCTGGATGTACGACTTGAAATGGGCCACAGGCACAAAGGTCGCGTGATACTTTGCGTCTCATCATCAACACGGCTGCTGATCACGGAGTCTCGAATTGTCGAACCACGTTACCCATGTCAATCAACGCGACGTGCTCGAGCGTTTTCGTATGGTGGTCGAGTCCTCTCCGAATGCCATGCTGATGGTCGATCGGGGCGGCCAGATTCTTTTGGTCAACGCGGAAGCTGAAAAACTGTTCGGTTATGTCGAGGATGCCTTGGTTGGCCAGTCGGTCGACATTCTCGTTCCCCCCCGATTTCGCTCGAATCACGCAGGTCACCGTGCAGGTTTTTTTGCCGAGCCGAGCGCCCGCGTCATGGGTGCCGGCCGTGACCTGTTTGCGGTCCGCAAGGATGGCGTGGAAGTCCCCGTTGAAATCGGATTGACACCGTGCGACACAGATGAAGGCGTGTTCGTGCTCAGCACGATTATCGACATCTCCGAGCGAAAACGGGCCGAAAACCGCATCCGGCTGGTCGTCGAGGCGGCTCCCAATGCGATGGTGATGATCGACCGCCAAGGCGAGATCGTGTTGGTCAATTCACAAACCGAACAAATCTTCGGCTACGACCGGAAAGAACTGATTGGGCAAAAAATCGAAATACTGGTTCCCGAGCGATACCGCGGTGGACACCCGGGCCATCGGGATCGGTTTTTTGCCGAGCCATCAGCACGGGCGATGGGCGCGGGGCGCGACCTGTACGCGGTTCGCAAAGACGGCAGGGAATTCCCCGTCGAAATCGGCCTGAATCCGGTCGAAACCGAAGAGGGCGTCCTCGTCCTCAGTGCCATCGTGGACATCACCGAACGAAAACAGGCCGAGCAGGCTTTGCGCGAGGCCAATGAGTCACTCGGGCAATACGCCTATGTTGTTTCGCACGACATCCGGGCGCCGCTGCGTGCGATCCGCAATTACGCCGACTTCCTTCGCGAAGACCTGGAGGGAAAACTCGAGGAAGAGCAATCGGAATACCTGGACGGATTGGCCGAGGCGGTCGACCAGGCGGAACAGTTGGTCAACGATTTGTTGTCGCTCTCCCGGGTGGAACGTCGCGCCAACGCTACAACGCCGATCGAAATGGGCACGCTGCTCAGGGATCTGGTGCGGATGCTGCAGCTGCCTGATGATGTCGAAGTCATCTTTGGTTCCCAATGGCCCACGATTTCTGCCGACGAGACACTGGTTCGCCAGATTTTCCAAAACCTGATTCTCAACGGCATCAAGTTCAATGAATCGTCACCGAAGCGGATCGAACTCACCTGTGCGAACTCGCACACTCCAGTGTGCGAGATTCAGATCCGCGACAACGGAATTGGAATCGAACCTCGACATCACGAACAGATTTTCCGGGTCTTTCAGAGGCTGCACGACAGCGAAGCTTATGAGGGTACCGGAATTGGCCTAGCCATTGTCAAGAAAGCGGTGTCAAAATTAGGCGGCTCACTTGACCTCGAATCAACGCCGGGCGAAGGCACCACCTTCACCGTCAAACTGCCAGCCTTGAAAGTAGGTTCGCAATCATGAGTGAAAAACTCTACGTCGTCCTCATGGCCGAGGACAACAAGCACGACGTTGTCGCTGCGAAACGCGCCTGGAAGCAAAACCACATTAAGAACCCTCTTCAGATCGTCGGAGATGGCGAGGAGTGCCTCGATTACCTCTTCCATCGCGGCGAGTACAGCGATCCTGAATCGGCACCCACTCCCGGAATCCTGTTGCTCGACGTCAACATGCCCAAGATGGATGGGTTGACGGTCTTGAAACACATTCGCGAGGACGAAAAGCTGCGGCGATTGCCGGTTGTCGTCCTGACCACCTCGGATCTGGAAGAAGATCGCGTCAATAGTTACGACCTTGGCGCCAATGCCTTCATCCGCAAACCGGTCGGTTTTGACAATTTCAGCCACGCCTTGAAAACGACGAACATTTTTTGGGAGCTGACTGAACTCCCAGGATAATCCAATGAGTGTCACGGACGTCACCAACCCGATTCGCATCCTGCTTGTCGAAGACAATCCGCACGATCGGCGGGTCTTTCACCGCGCGTTCCGCAAGAGTGAGATTCCAACCGAGATCACCGACTGCAAGCGTGCCGAAGAAGCGCTGGATCGTCTGGTCGTCGAAAGTGACCAATATGACTTGGTCGTCTCGGATCACGGCTTGCCGGGAAACTCCGGATTGGATCTGTACCGCCAGCTTCGCGAGCAACAGATTGGACTGCCCTTCGTATTGCTGACTGGTGTCGGCAACGAACTGTTGGCCGTCGAAGCGTTGAAGCTGGGAGTTCACGACTATTTGCCGAAGAACGCCGGACAGGCTTACGTCGAGCAGTTGCCGACGTCCATTGCCCGTGTTTACCAGGTGCATCACGACCGGATCCAGAAAGCGACGATCGAGGCGGAACTGGAGCAGCGAGATGCGAAGGAACAGTTTCTCTCCGAAGCCACGGCGACGGCGCTGTTGGCAGCCATGGACGATTATGAAACCACGGTTGCCAAGCTGGCTCAGCTGCCGATCCCGTTCTTCGCCGACTGGAGCCTGCTTGATCTGCTGAACCAAAACGGGACGGACAGTCCGACCGTGGCGGTGCACGCCGATCGGGAAGGCCAGGCTTTGCTTGACCGTTTGACCGAGGTGATCGGAACCAACCACGAAGCCGGCGAGATCGCTGCGGAAGTGATTCATTCGGCCAAACCCCGCCTGATTTCCAACATCATTGATCCCGGCGATCTGTTTGGCGAGGGAACGTCGGGCATCATCGAAGCCCTCAATCCGCAATCGCTGATCTGCACCCCTTTGGTGGTCCAGGATCGGGTGCTCGGGGTGTTGTGGTTGGTCTATTCCGATTCGCATCGCCGCTTCCATGAAAAGGACCTCGCCTTTGCCGAAAGAATCGGCCAACGTGCCGCGATCGCGATTGAAAACGCGCGGGTGTATGCGGCGGTCCGGGAAACCGATCGGCGAAAAGATGAGTTTCTGGCCATGCTGGCGCACGAGTTGCGCAATCCCCTGGCCCCGGTCCGCAGCGGGTTGGCGATCCTGAAGGACGACAACGCCGATCCGATTCTCGCCGGGAAAGCAATCGCGACGATGGAGCGGCAGGTCGAGCACATGGTTCGATTGGTTGACGACCTGCTCGATCTCTCGCGAGTGATGCGAGGAAAAATCACGTTGCACCGAAAACGGGTTTCGTTGGACAGCATCATCGAACGCGCTCTCGAACTGGTCCAGCCGCTGATCGAGAGCCGTCAGCACGAGTTGGTGGTGAACCTGCCGCCGGCGAAAGTTTCCCTCGACGTCGACGAAGCCCGAATCACGCAGATCCTTGCCAACTTGTTGACCAATTCGGCGAAGTACACCGATCCGGGCGGACACATCTGGCTGCAGTGCGACGTGGAAAACGACGAGCTGGCGATGCGCGTCCGCGATGACGGCATTGGCATCGATTTAAAAATGCTGCCGCACGTTTTCGGCCTTTTCCAACAGGTCGAAAGTTCGCTGGATCGGTCGCACGGCGGACTCGGAATCGGGCTGACGCTCGTCCGCACCCTGACTGAGATGCATGACGGAACCGTCTCGGCACACAGCGACGGGCTGGGTCGCGGCAGCGAATTCATGGTTCGGCTGCCGATTGCGGAAGTTACACAACAAAGCAAATCCGGGCGTACCGGCGAGACGCAGTCTGGCCAGAAAAACACTGGGCTGCGGATCTTCGTCGTCGATGATAACGTCGATGCCGCGGACATGCTCTCGGCGCTACTCCAGCTCGACGGGCACCAAGTGGCAACGGCAAATGACGGGCGCGTCGCGCTGCAAACCGCAGGTGACTTTGGGCCGGATGTAATCGTGCTTGACATCGGCATGCCGGGAATGAATGGCTATGAAGTGGCACAGGAGTTTCGTCGTCGCGGCCAATTCCGCCAGACGCTGATAATTGCCGTCACCGGCTTTGGTCAGGACATGGACCGCCAGCGTGCCCTTGATGCCGGATTCGATCATCATTTGGTCAAACCGGTGGCGCCTCACGAAATACGGGAAGTTTTGGCAGAGCACGGCGAAAACAAACCGACCCCGACGACCGCCACGAACTCCTCGAGCGATTGATCGCTGATTCTCAGCAAGCGTCCGGCGCGATATGGTGGTTCCTTGTGAGCGAGTTGACGGTTGTTGTCGCGCGGGACCGATGCGATGCCAGATTTTTATCAACACGAATTGATCACGACGATCCATGATCTTCGTACCGGCGAACTCGATCGGCTGGAGGAACTGCTGCGCGAGTCGACCCGCCAATCAAGGATTGGATTGGTATTGCCGGTAACCGCGTCGGACATGCGTGCCGAACCCTTCGAGCGAATTGTTTCCGAACTGGTGGACGCAGATTACGTCGACACGATTGTGATCAGTCTGGGCGTGGCACCGGAACAATCCGACTACGACGAGACAGTGCAAAAAACCGCTCGGCTGGGTGAACGTGCCCGAGTCCTTTGGACCGATGGCCCCGATGTCCAATCGCTGTACACCGAGCTGATCGACGCCGGTATCGCCGTATCGACCCCGGGAAAAGGACGTAGCGTTTGGACCGCGTTTGGTTACTTGTTGGCCGATCCGAAGATTGACACTTTTGTTCTTCATGACTGCGATATTGTTGATTACGACCGCCTGTTGCTGGCGCGGTTGTGCTTGCCGATGGTCCACCCGGCGCTCGATTTCGAATTTTGCAAAGCTTACTACGCACGAGTCACCGACCGCATGCACGGCCGTGTCGTTCGATTGCTGGTCACTCCGCTGCTGAGAGCGTTGACAAGTATTTTCCCGAGCAGCGAGTTCCTCCGTTTCCTGGCGAGTTTTCGTTACCCGCTTTCGGGTGAATTCTCGTTGACACGAAACCTTGCTCGCACCAATCGCATTCCCAGCGACTGGGGGCTCGAAGTCGGCACGCTCGCCGAGGTTTACCGGAACACTTCACTGAAACGTGTGTGCCAGACCGATCTGTGTCGATTGTACGAACACAAACATCAAGCGCTCTCGTTGGACGAGAAAAACGCCGGCTTGATGCGAATGGCCATCGATATTCTGACCACGATTTATCGGACCTTGGCTAGCCAGGGAGTCGTGATGAGCGAGGCGATGTTCATCACGCTGCGATCATCCTACGTTCGCACCGCTCAGAATTGCGTCCGTCAATACGCATCCGATGCATTGGTCAACGATCTGAATTTTGACCGGCATGCAGAGGAAACGGCGATCGACGCCTTTGCTGACTGCATCAGCCGCGCAGCGGATGAGTTTCGAGAGGATCCCAACGGCGCCGAAGCGATTCCGAATTGGACACGCGTCCGGGCCGCATTTCCAGGATTCACCCAGCGGTTGCGGGAGACGACTTCGTAATCGGGAGAGATCCAATCACCGAGGCTGGCCGACCGTGCCTTTGGCAGCTTTCTCTTCGGCCGCACTCGCTTTAAGGTACCTCGGGACCAGGCTCAACGGGTCGATGAAAGTGCCGAGGGCGGCGGCGCGGACGGCAACCAATCCGACGCCGATCGCATCACACCGCCTCTCGAGCCGCCGCCGTGATAACGCTTGCAGTGGTTTTTCATCGCCGGCAAGTGCGATGTCGGTCGGAAGCGCCCGCAAGAAGTCGCCCCACTCGGCCTCCGGCCAAACGCGCACCGATTCTCGATGGGCGGTCCAGTCGCGGGGAA
>JAHELS010000270.1 GCA_024644085.1 Rhodopirellula sp. | reverse complement strand
TGCGGTGAAATTATCCAGAGCGTTGACGGCCGCTTCGATATCATCGGAACTGGTGTGGGCGTTAAAGTTTCCGCCTCCGGCAACACCCGTGAAGTTTCCAGTGATGGTCAGCACGCCGGTGTCTGCATCGAACGAAGCGGTAGCGTCGGCGACCAACGGATCGAGCGTGGTGTCATCGACCACGTCGATGCTGGTGAAGTTCGGTCCGCCGGTGATCGTAACGTCTGCATCCGCCACACCGGTGTCCAGCGTCGCAGTACTTAGGCTGTCGGTCGTCGAGGCCGTTGCAGCCGCAGCCGTCGTGAAGGACGCGGAGCTGGCGTCAATCGACGCCTGTGTCGCAGCCGAGCTGACAACCACTTCCACGTTCAAGGACGAGGAGGTTCCAAGTTTTGCTCGCGTGATGCTGGAGTCTGCCACCGATGACACGGTGCCGATGTTGCTGTTGTAGTCGAGCGAACCGTCGAGCAGCTTGCGGCCCTGGAAGGTCGTCGACTGGGCGATTCGGTTGATCGCTTCGAGCGAGCTGTCGATCTGCAACTGGTTAGCTGCGATTTCGTCATCGCTGAGGGCACCGGCGTTGGCCGCTTCGACCACGAGACCGCGAATGTCGTTGAGCAGGCTGTTGACCTGGCCGAGGGCACTATCAGCCGTCGTGACGATCTGGCTGGCACGCTGCGTGTTGCTGATCGACTTGTTCAAGCTGGTGATTTCACTTCGCAGTGCTTCACTGGCAATCAAGCCGGCCGGGTCATCTGCACCGCTGTTGATGCGGAGACCGGTGCTCAATCGCGTCAAAGCCGAGTTCAAGTCGTTGTTACTGGCTTGCAGTCGATTCTGAGCAACAAGCGAGGAAACGTTGGTGTTGATTCTTGTCATGGTTAAAAACCCCTACGTGCGGCGAATCGCAAAATTGGTTAATGGATCCGGCCGCAGTGGACCGGCGAAGTAAATCGCCTCAAAAAGCAACTGACCATCAGCCGCGTACCCGTTCGAGTCGATTCGTCTGCGGAAAGATGGGATACGTTCAAGCCACCGGGCGCCAATCAAACGTGTAAAACCGTGAGGTTTACGCTGGCTCGGGGCGGAGAACCGTCACAACGCGCACGACCGGAAGTTTTTGCCCAGCCTCAGCACGTCGAAGCACCGCCGTCGGGCGAAAAGAATCATGACCACGACACTGATCCGAAAGGAAAAAGTTCGAATCCACCGCGGCTAGCGAGCTTCGTGTAGCGAAACTCGTCAAGAGTTTCGGACGGCAAAAGGAAGCAGCCTCTTACAAGCACACAGCTTCGCACGTCGTGCTTGTTTTCGCGCAACATCGACGACTTGCGCTACGTGCCACGTCGTTGGTGAAAATGCGGCTAGATGACCAGCATCGCGTCGCCGTAACTGTAGAACCGGTATTCCTGGTCGATCGCGCAGCGATACGCTTCCATTGCCAGTTCGCGTCCGGCAAACGCACTGACCAGCACCAACAGCGAACTGCGCGGCAGATGAAAATTTGTCATCAGCGCGTCGACCGCGGCAAAGCGGTAAGGAGGACGGATGAACAAGTCGGTCAGCCCCGTCCACGCGTCCAGGTTTCCTTCCCGGGCGGCCGCCGCGCTTTCGAGCACACGCACGCTGGTGCTGCCGACTGCCACGCACCGACCGCCCGACTCGCGGCGACGTCGGATCATTTCGGCCGTGGAATGATCGATACGCCCCCATTCACGATGCATCTGATGCTCATCGAGGCGATCCGTCTGGATTGGGCGGAACGTCCCGATTCCCACGTGCAGCGTGACCTCGGTCGTCGCGATGCCGCTGGCCCGGATTTTCCCCAGCAATGCGTCGGTGAAGTGCAATCCGGCGGTCGGGGCCGCGACGCTGCCAGCGTCCTTGGCAAAAACGGTCTGGTAGTTGTCGACATCGGCATCGACCATCTGGCCGTCGCGAATGTAGGGCGGCAGCGGAACGCGACCATACCGATCGAGCCAATCCGAGGGAGAATTCAATTCGACGTCCACGTCCGATTCAAGCGGCACAAATCCTTCGGGCAATTGTGGCTTGACCAACAAGTTGCCCGACTCCGTACGTGCCACAACGACAAGCTGCATGCCGTCGCGCGCGTTGCGATCCTGGATCGTCAACGTTTCGCCCGCCTCGAGCTTGCCGCGCGTTTTGGTCAGCACCTCCCAGATTCCGGATTGCGGATCGCATTGCAGGAACAAACCTTGCCATCGACCGCCGGTTCGCGTCCGATATCCGATCAATCGCGCAGGAATCACTCGACTGTTATTGAGCACCAATGTGTCGCCGGATCGAAGAATCTCGGGCAGATCGCGCACATGGTAATGGTTGATCGAGCCGTCGGTGCGATTGATCAACATCAACCGTGCATCGCTGCGCGTCGCAAGGGGTTCCTGGGCGATCCGCTCGCGGGGCAGTTCGTAATCGTACAATTCGATCTCGGTCATGCCGGCAGTTTAGCGATTCGAGGGCAGATCAAGATAGTGACCCGGCATTGGAGCAGCTTGTCGATCGAATCGGATCAATGCTGGATATGAAACGGTTCCTCGACGCCCCGCGCAGCTCGCTGGTCGACGCCGGCGTGGTCGATGCACCCACTCATTGCCGAATCGATTCGTGCCATCAATTCCTTGAGGTCGCTGGCGGATCCCTCAACATCCATCAACACGCTGCCATCGGGCTGATTGCGGACAAAGCCATGAACGTCGAGCCCGCGAGCCTGGTTGAGAGCCGTCATCCGAAACCCAACTCCCTGCACCCGACCGGTGTAGGTGACGATGTAGCGGATCGAATCTCGATTCATGTCGATGTCCAATCAACCGATACGATTCTCAGTCCCTAACAGCGCATCGCCAATCTCGACCTCGTCGACCGTATCGGCAATCGCTTGATTCCCTGCCGCAGATCCCGTCCGCTCGATCACGACCAAACACATATCGTCAAAGGGCGGGGCATCACCGACGTGCTCCAGGACTGCTTTGACCAGCCGGTCCTTGATCGCAGCGGCGTCGCCTCCTTCGGCGGTTAATTCGCGAACGCGATCCATCCCGAACTCTTCATCGTTGGCGTCCATGGCCTCGTTGATTCCGTCGGTGTAAAGCACAGCCATGTCGCCGGGATTCATGGTGAATTCAACCGCTTCGTATTCCATTCCGTCGTCGATCGCGATCGGCAATCCCGATTCCTCCTCACCCGGTTCAAAAATCGATCCGTCTTCGGCGCGACGGACAACCGGTGCCATATGTCCGGCATTGACGATCGTCACCTTGTCGCTCGACGGATCGATCACGACCAAGAGAAACGTAATGAATCGCTCAACATGCAAGACGCTCATGGCGTCGTTGAGCCGGGCGATCGCAACAGCCACATCAGGCTCACTGGCGAGAAAGAACCTTGTCTCGGCCGACAATTTGGCCATGAACATCGCCGCGGCGACCCCATGACCGACCACATCGGCCACGACCACGGCGACCCGGCCGTCGCTGAGCGGAATGTAATCGAAATAATCGCCGCCAATATGATTGGCTGCCTTGTAGAAACTCTGCAAATGAAATCCCGCGGCATCCGGCTCATTCTGCGGCAGGAAGGCCTGTTGCACTTCGGTCGCCAGCTTCAGGTCCTGCTGCACCTCCTGTTGCTTCATCGCCTGTTCGTGCATTCGAGCGTTATCGATCACGATACCCGCCTGAGCCGCCACGCCCGCCAGCAAATCGGTATCTTCATCACGGAACTGGCCGCGGCCCTGGGTCGAATCAATCTGCAAAGCGCCGAACGGTTTGCCGTCACCGTCCGTCAGCGGCGCGCAGATCATCGAGCGGATCGAAAAGTCCGCGATCGACTGGCTGCTGTCAAAACGGCTGTCTTCCGATGCGTCGAGCGACAGGATCGCCTCGCCGGTGCTCATGACCTGACGGATGATCGTTCGGCTGATCCGAACCGTTTCGGTCTCGTCGTGCGACGCGCGAGTCTTGACCCACCGCGGGACCAGTTCATCCTGCTCGTCCTCCATCACGACGAACCCGCGGTCGGCGGCCGGGAAGATATCGAACAGACTCTCGAGAACCTTTGGCAATACGTCGTCGACCGACAACACATGGCTGAGGTTCCGATTGATTTTCATCAGCGCCGCAAGCTTCGCCTCCGGCGTCGCGACCATCTTCAACCCTTCGGCGGAGCTGCGAAACTCGATCTTCGCGTTGCTGCTACTGCTGTTCGAACTGAGCTGCGCGGTCTCCTGTTCGTCGACCATCATGATGCCGAAATTGGCACCGTCGAAAGTGACTTCGCTGCCGCCACGTGCAAACTCGGGGACTCCGGTGTCGTCACTGTGGTACTCGAACTCCACCTCGCTGATCCGGATCCGGTCTCCGTCACGCAAGTACTGTGGCCCGGTCAGTAGTTGCCCGTTGAGGTAGGTCCCGTTGCGGCTGCCCGAGTCCTCGACGACGAATCCGTCGCTTTTTTGGGCGACCTTGGCGTGATACCGACTGACCGCCCCCGCATCGACAACGATCGAGCACTCAGGATGCCGCCCGATCGTGGTGTCGTCGTCGACCAAGTCAAATCGGGTTTCGGCGCCATCGGAACTGGTTAACAAGAAGGCCATAGGAATGCCAAGAATCGGACGAATTGGAGGGTGCCATTGTAAATTGCAAGCGGCTGGCCAACAACGAACCCTCGCGAATCGCCTTCCCTTGGGGCGGCCGCCATTCTCATGAGGCTTGACGATGGATTGGAGATTCGATCATCCTGTGGGACAGCCTCAGTGGGTGATCGGCCCACACCGAGTTCCCTGCCCGATGGTGTAATTGGCAACACAGCGGATTCTGGTTCCGTCGTTCTAGGTTCAAGTCCTAGTCGGGCAGCTGACTCGCCGCATACTGGATCCAACGGCTTTTGGGGCTGAGATCCTGTTGAGCGACTCAATACGGCGTCCGATCGATTGGAAGCGAGACCAACGACTCAATCGCCACGGTGCTCAATTCTTCGGAAGCATCCCGCGGGTTGGCTCGAGTTTCGAGATCCGTTGATCCAGCATCAGAATCTCCTCTCCCATTCGGTTCACCTTCGATTCGAGGTGGTGCAGCAACGTAACGAAGTTTTCGGGATTCTTGAGTAGCACCAGATTCAGTTTCGCCAGGTCGTGCTTCAATTCCAATCGCTGCAATTCCAAAGCGCTGACCATTCCTTCGTCATAGAGCCGCTGTCCGTTTTGAAGGTCGAGCTTGCTGAGGCGGATCCGCTCCTCGGCGTGCCGCAACTGAATCCGCTCGAGCCCTCCAGTCGAGGCTGCGGTGGCTTCCTCGAATTGCTTTCGTGCGAGCGACAGGTTTGACCGCAGTCGCTCGATGGTGATTCGCGGGATCATGCCGGCATTTTTCGCGTTCTCCTCGAGGGCGTACTCCAATTCGACTTCCGCCAAGCGGAGGTTCGTGCTGGCGTACTCGACCATCAACTGGTATCGAGTTGATCTGTCGATCTGGGTCGCTTCCTGGGCCGCCGGTTGGGTCGCTTCCTGGGTCGCCGGTTGGGTCGCTTCCTGGGCCGCCGGCTGCTGGGCAATGCACGCCGAGGAAACGAGTAGAGCTACGAGCGGCACAAGACCGCGCGAAATCGATCGTGTCAGATTGACCATGGTTTGGATCCCCCGCCGCGAAAGGTGTGCGTTGACGCCCACGTGTGCAGGAAGAACCTGAATCAACGTCATCAAACGCTGACGTACGGGCACAGTCGCACGCGCCAAAGCGATTAGCGACTGGGGTGCAACCGGCGTGCCGCGGCACTCATCCAGTGGGGCCAAGGGACACGCAGGCCCAAGGGGATGGGCCCAGAACGGTTTACTCCTCGTCTCGATTGACGTAGCTGACGAATCCAGCATCTTGGTCCATCGATTCATAGAAGTCCGACAGGATCGGGCCGGCTTCATTTCCAACCAACATTGCCATGATGCGATTACTCGGCTGTTTGAACTGTTCTCGCAGTTCGTCGAGAGAAGGCTCGAATTTCGTCGGCTTGACCACGTAGACGACTCGTCCTGAGTTGTTCATGGCTGCTCCGTACTCGCCGACCTCGTTTTTGAAAACGGTCCGCATGAAATCGTCACCCACGGAATCGAGTTCCGGAACGTTGCCGATCGTGGCGCCGGCGAACCCGAACGAATCCATCCACGAGAAGGGTCCGAGCCCCGTTTTGACGTTGTCCCGCTTTGCTTCGGGAACAATCTCCTCGAGCGGTTTGTCCGCCTGCGCGGCTGCTTGTTTTGCCAATGCCTCGGCTGCTTCGCGTGCTAATTCGCGGGCCTCTTTGAGACGGATCGTCATCACGACTTCGTCGCGGACTTCCGCGAGCGTCGGTGTGTAGGCCTCGGTCTCGTCGATTTTCCAGGAAACGTATTGCTTGCCAGCCGGCGCATCGGTGGTCCGGACGGGCGCGAAGAGTTGTTGTTTCGGTAACTGGGTTTGGCCGTTATCAAAGCCATACATCATGATGACGAAACTCGGTCCGCGACCACCAAATTGAGTCCCGATCTCGGAAGAGTTGGCAATCGGTTCGTCGGAAATGGAAACCTCCGTGTAGGGCCCGATGATTTCGTACTGCAGCCCCGTTTCGGCAGCGATCGCCTTCAAATCGGGTTTCGCCGGCGGTTGGCCGCCCTGGCCGATCGAAATGTTGCTTTGGTGAATTGACAACTTGTTTCCGTAAAGCCGCATTCTCGCAGCCACATCGGCAAGGGCCTGTTCGAGCCGAGCCCGCGCGGCAGGTCCGGCCATGTCTTCGGCGATGGATTGACGCACATCTTCAAACGACTCGACGCGGGGAGCGTCGTCCGAATCCTCCGCCGCATCGCTGGTTGGCGAAGCGTCCGCGGCGTCGCTCGATTCGGGAGCGTCCTGATCCGGGGTTTCCGGGGTTTCCGGTTCGGCCGATTCTGCCTCGCTCGATTCGGGTTCGGCCGATTCTGGTTCATCGGCCGGCGGATCGGGTTCCGCCTCGGCGTCGGCGTCGGCGTCGGCTGGATCCGCGCCCCCCTCCTGTGCGGGCTGTTCATTCGATGCGTCACCGCTCCCGCCCTCCTGGCCGGTCGAATCGCTTTCCTCCTGCACGGCGACCATGCGTACGGCGCGATCGATCAACCGAGCTGATTGGTTCTCGGGCGTCGGTTCCTCGCCAGCCGATTCCGATGCATCTTCACCTGATTCAGCAGCATCCTCGGCTGTTTCGGGGGTGTCCTCGCTACTTTCTGTTGTCGCACCGGGGTCACTCTCGGGTGCATCCGTCTCGCCGCCAGGTTCATCCGGCGACCCAGGTTCATCCGGCGACTCGGGCGTATCGGGTGAATCGGGCGACTCGGGTGAATCGGTATCGCTTGTCTCTGGCGACTCCGGGACGTCGCCGGGTGATTCCGATTCGG
>JAHELS010000063.1 GCA_024644085.1 Rhodopirellula sp. | reverse complement strand
TGTGTGACCGATACTCGCAAGTTGTGTTATCTAGGTAGACTCTTACGGATTTATCGGTTGTGCCAGGGCTACGGCTGAACGGTTTGTTGCGAAGTCGCTGTGATTCATTAGATTGGCCCACGCTCGCCATCGATACCGTTTGATTTGAGGGACTCGTTCTCTTCCACCATCGATGCTCCCTAATGTTTACGTGCCGACCGCCCAGCGTATCTGGACCAGTCCGCAGGGTACCTCAATGCCGTCCAACGCTGTCAGTTGATCGAACCAATGCAGCGTAACCTGTCAATCCTGGTATTGCACGAAAGGATTGTCTCCACAGGGCGCCGACGCGCTTTCAATCGCCGGTGGACGCGAGGCTAACGGCGACGAAGTCGCCTTAAAGCTGCTCCGCTCGGTCACTCTCAACTCGCGGAAGTTGGACCACCTGTTGGACCACCCGCTGGCTCGAAGCGATTGTGGTTAGGCGCGGAGGTGCCGAACACCGCATGCAGTCCTGCTCGTCCTTGCCAAGGTTTCCGAGTCGAATTTGTGTTTCGATCCTCTGGGACGCGCTCTACTTGCCCCCCTCATCGCAGGCGCATGAAAAAAGGACTCAGGGCTTGCTTCCCTAAGTCCTTTTCAGATCAAAAGTACCGGAGGTGGGACTCGAACCCACATGAGGTTGCCCTCACCGGATTTTGAATCCGGCGCGTCTGCCAATTCCGCCACTCCGGCGCTGGGAATCGCCTCTGGG
The DNA here is from genome assembly GCA_024644085.1 of Rhodopirellula sp. Lineage (GTDB taxonomy): Bacteria > Planctomycetota > Planctomycetia > Pirellulales > Pirellulaceae > Rubripirellula. The sequence continues at coordinate 27,772 of JAHELS010000063.1, read as the reverse complement.
GCGACCCGTCTGCTGACAAAAGTATCCAAATCAGCGGGAAAAGTTGCAAGCGGGGCTCTTACGCCCTAAGAAACCGCCCCAATCAATCGTTTCACTCGATGCAGTCGACTTGATGTTCTGCGCCGCCATGACCCATCGGCGGTTCAGTCGTCGCGCCCGCGATCACTAAAATGGACCGGCAGCTGCAGCTTCTTCTCTGCTCCACATGAGGATTCTACTTTGTCTCGCCCAAGATTGATCTTCGCCGGATCGATGGCCCTTGTCGCCCTCGCCTTCCTTGTCGCCGCCGGCCCCCGTGATGCCGATTGGAAAGCGGTCAACGATGCAATCAACCAGGGATTGCCGAAAACGGCGATCGAAAAACTCGAGCCCATCATCGCCGATGCGATCAGCGAGAAGGATTACGACGAGGCGATCAAGGCGATCGCTATGAAGATCGCCATGGAAGGCAACATCGAGGGAAACAAGCCGGAGGAAAAGATCACCCGGATGCGGGCCGAGATCGAAAAGGCCCCCGACGAAATGAAGCCGGTCATGGAAGCGATCGTCGCCAATTGGTTCTGGCATTACTTCCAGCACAACCGGTGGCGGTTCATGCAGCGCACCCAAACCGCCGGACCACCGAGCGACGATTTCACCACCTGGGACCTGACCCGAATCCTCAGTGAGATCGACAAACAATTTGACAAGACGTTGGCCAATGCCGAGCAGTTGAAAAAAATCCCGGTCACAGAGTACGACGAGTTGCTCGAGAAGGGCAACACGCCCGACTCGTACCGCCCTACCCTGTACGACGTGCTCGCCCACAACGCGCTGGAGTTCTACATCTCGGGTGAACAAGCCGGATCGCGGGCCGAAGATGCTTTCGATTTGTCGGCCGATAGCCCCATCTTTTCATCGGCGGCCGATTTCCTGGGCTGGACTCCCGAATCGAGCGACGAGGGTTCACTGAAGCTCAAGGCGATCAAGCTGTACCAGCAGATCATGCGGTTTCACCAGAACGATGAAGATCAGTCAGCGCTGCTGGATACCGACCTTGCCCGATTGAACTTCGGAAACAACGCCGCCTTCGGTGAGGAGAAGACGGCGCGGTTCAAGGCGGCGCTGCGGCGGTTCGCCGACGAACAGGCCTCGCATGTCATCTCGGCCCGGGCTCTGCACGATCTGGCCACGGCGGTGCATGGCGAGAACGAATTGGTCGAGGCGCACAAGATTGCCAGCGAAGGATTGAACCGTTTTCCCGACAGCGTCGGGGGACGCCGCTGTTACAACTTGATCCAGCAGATCGAAGCCCGTTCGTCGCGCGTCACGACCGAGCGGGTCTGGAATGATCCGCGACCCTCGATCGATGTCCATTATCGCAACGTCACAAAGATCTATTTCCGTTTGGTGCCGTTCGATTTCGATGCTTACGTCGGATCGAACCGTTGGCAACCCGAACAGCTCGACCACAACCAACGCCGCGCGCTGATCGCGCGGCGTCCGGTGCAAAGCTGGTCGGCCGACTTGCCGAAAACCGAGGACTATCGCGAGCGAGTCGAGTCAATCGATGCGCCGGACGATCTGGTGCCGGGCTCGTACTTTCTGATCGCCAGCCACAATCCTCAATTCAGCGAAAGCGACAACCAGATTTCGTTCACCGAAGTCTGGGAAAGCGAGTTGGCACTGGTCATTCGTAACCATGCCGGTCGCGGGTTTGTCGACGGCTTCGTTTTGGACGCACGCAGCGGCGAACCGATCGCTGATGCGTCGATCCGTGCCTGGCAACGCAATCAACAAAACCGTTTGACTTCCCTGCCCTCGACCAAGACCGATCGCAACGGGATGTTCAAGATCCGAGGCGAGAACCATCGCCAGATCCTGATCCTGGCCAGCCACGATGAGCAAAAACTGTCTTCGGCAAACTATTTGCAGCCGTACTTGAACCAACCGCCGTCGGCAACCGAGCAAACGATGTTCTTCACCGATCGCTCACTGTATCGACCGGGGCAATCGATTCAATACAAGGGCATCTGCATGGCGTTGAATCAGGAAAAGGACGACTACAAGACCATCGCCAATCGAAACATCGTGGTCGTCTTTTCCGATGTCAACGGGAAAGAGATCGAGCGGGTCGAACATCGCACCAATGACTACGGCAGCTTTAGCGGCAGCGTCACGGCGCCGCGGGACCGGTTGATGGGACGGATGACATTGAACGTGCCCAACGGACCGCACGGTTCGACGCAGGTAACGGTCGAGGAATACAAGCGGCCGAAGTTCCAGGTCGAACTCGAGCGGCCGAAGACTGCCGCCCGACTCGGTGACACCGTCAAGATGCAAGGCAAGGCGACGGCGTACACCGGCGCGGCGATCAACGATGCCAAGGTCACGTGGCGCGTCGTGCGGCAAGTCCAGTACCCGACGTGGTGGTATTGGCGTTGTTGGTGGATGCCGCCCCAGGGCAACAGCAGCCAGGAAATCGCGCACGGAACGTTGACCACCGCCGCCAACGGCACATTCGACATTGAATTCACGGCCAAGCCCGACGCATCGGTTCCTCAGGAATCCGAGCCGACGTTCCGCTACACGATCTATGCCGACGTCACCGACACCACCGGCGAAACGCGGTCGGACCAGCACACCGTGAATGTCGGCTACACCGCACTTTCGGCAACGATGTCGAGTGGGCAATGGTTGACCGATAACGAGCCCGTTTCGATCCAAATTCGCACCAGCACGCTCGACGGCGAGGGCCAGAAAGCCAGCGGCGTCGTGAAAATCTACCGCGTGGTGCAGCCCGAAGAGATCACACGATCGCCGCTGTCGGGACGCTACTACCGATGGCAACCGGGCGAGGACCCACAACCCGATCCAACCAATCCGAATTCGTGGCCCGTCGGCGAGGTGGTGCTGGAGGACGAGTTTGAAACCAATGCCGGTGGCGGCGCTTCGATCTCGACGGACCTGGCCGCCGGAATGTACCGCGCAAAGCTGGAAACCGAAGATCGGTTTGGAAAAGCGGTCACGGCCGAGTTGCCGCTACAGGTGCTCGATCCCGAGGCGAAGAATCTGAACCTGAAGTTGCCTTCGCTGTTCGCGCTGCCGCAGGTCTCGATCGAAGCCGGCAATGAATTCATGGCGATTTGGGGGAGCGGCTATGACCGCGCCCGCGCTTATATCGAAGTCGAGCATCGCGGCGAACTGTTGCAGAGCTATTGGACCGAGCCGGGGATCACCCAGGAGACGATCAAGCAGGCAGTCGACGAGGGGATGCGGGGCGGGTTCACGGTTCGCGCCACCATGGTTCGCGAGAACCGGGCTTACATGCACTCTCAATACGTCAATGTGCCATGGAGCAACAAACAGCTTGCATTGAAATGGGAACACATCGTTTCAAAGCTTGAGCCGGCCGCGAAAGAAACCTGGACGGCGGTCGTCAGCGGTCCGGACTCCGAAAAAAGAATCGCCGAAATGGTGGCGACGATGTACGACGCGTCCCTCGATGCCTACTTGCCGCACTATTGGCCAGGCGGGTTCAACGTGTTTCGCCACGATTACACTTCGGTGCAATCGATGTTCGAGAACCAGTTGAAACAACTGCAAAACATTCATCACTCGTGGGGCATTTCGAGCCGGGACGGCAGTTTGACCTACCGGCATTTCCCATCGCAAATCATCCAGAACTTTTACGGATACCAGTACTTCCAAAAGAATCGCATGTTGCGAGGTGCGATGGCAGCTCCGATGGAGGCCATGGCGATGGAGGGAGAGGCACGGATGGACTTTGACGTCGCGGACGCCAAGGAATTGCAGGAAGGTTTTGGGGACGCGAACGACAAGGCGGATCAGCCCGCATCGGCTCCCGAGCCCGATCTCGAAGGGGTCTCAGCAAGAAAGAACCTGAACGAGACCGCATTCTTCTACCCGCATCTTGTCAGCGGCGAAGATGGAACGGTGCGTCTTGAGTTCACGATGCCCGAAGCGTTGACCGAGTGGAAGTTCCTCGGATTCGCGCACGACACCGAGCTGCGCGGCGGGATGTTGACCGGTACCACCGTGACCGCCAAAGATCTGATGGTCCAACCCAACCCGCCGCGTTTCCTTCGCGAGGGAGACGTGGTCGAGTTCACCGTCAAAATCAGCAATCAATCGCCGACGAATCAAAGCGGCACGGCGCGGTTGACGTTCAACGATGCCCGCACCAACGATTCGGTCGATGATCGAATCGGCAACACCGATCGCGATCGGCCCTTCGAGGTTCCCGCAGGCGAGTCGATGTCACTTTCGTGGCGTTTGAGTGTGCCGGATGATCTTGGATTCCTGACCTACAAGGCGGTAGCGTCGACTGGAAAATTGTCCGACGGCGAAGAAGGATTCCTACCGGTTCTGTCGCGGCGGATTCTCGTCACCGAATCGCTCCCGCTGCCGATTCGCGGCAATCAGACCAAGCAGTTCGATTTCACGAAATTGCTGGCCTCCGCCGACTCGGATTCGCTCAAGCATCAATCGCTGACCGTACAGATGGTTTCCAATCCGTCCTGGTACGCCGTGATGGCGCTGCCGTACTTGATGGAATACCCCTATGAGTGCACCGAGCAAACCTTCAATCGACTGTACGCCAACGCGTTGGCACGTTACATCGCCGGCAGCGACCCGAAGATACACCGCGTTTTCGAGCAATGGCGAGGCACGCCGGCGCTCGACAGCCCGATGGAAAAGAACCAGGACCTGAAGGCGTTGATGGTCGAAGAGACACCCTGGTATCGACAGGCTCAGGCCGAAAGCCAGGCCCGCCGCAATGTGGGAATTCTGTTCGACGATAACCGTCTGGACGATGAAACGGCTCGGGCGATGCATAAGTTGACGCAAATGCAATTGCCAGACGGTGCATGGCCCTGGTTCCCCGGCGGCCCGCCGAACGATTACATCACGTTGTACATCACCACTGGTTTTGGGCGGATCCGGCATCTGGGTGTGAATCTCGACATGGCGCCGGCGGTGAAATCATTGAACCGGCTCGATGCGTGGGTGACGCGGCGATACGAAGCGATCAAGCGCAACGGCAACCTGAAGCAAAACAACCTGTCGACCACCATCGCGTTGTACCTATACGGACGCAGCTTCTTTCTCAAAGACCAAGTGGTCGCGGATGAGCATCGCGAAGCGGTCGACTATTGGCTGTCCCAGGCCCGAACCTATTGGCTCGATTTGGCCCACCGGCAATCCCAGGCTCACATGGCGGTCGCCCTGAAACGATTCGGCGACGTCGAGAGTGCCCAGAAGATCATGCGCTCGATCAAAGAACGCTCGGTCAGCGATGATGAACTCGGCATGTTTTGGCGAGACCTCGAGTTCTCGTGGTGGTGGTATCGCGCACCGATCGAAACGCAAGCCATGATGATCGAGGCATTCGACGAAGTGATGAACGACAAACAGGCGGTCGAAGATTGCAAGGTTTGGCTGCTCAAACAAAAGCAGACCCAAGATTGGAAAACCACCAAAGCGACGGCCGATGCGATCTACGCGCTGCTGCTGCGTGGGACCGATGGTCTGGCGTCGGATGCCCTTGTCGAAGTCACACTGGGCGGCGAAAAGATCGAACCGGAAACAACCGAGGCGGGGACCGGTTTTTACGAGGAACGATTCACCTCGCGCGAAATCGAACCACAACTCGGAAACATCACGGTCAAAAAGGTCGACGAAGGTGTCGCCTGGGGTAGCGTGCACTGGCAATACTTCGAGGACATGAGCAAGATCACACCGCACGAAGCCACGCCGCTGAAGTTGACCAAGCAGCTCTACGTCAAGAAGAACACGGCCAAGGGGCCGACCCTCGAGCAAGTCGATGGCGCCGTCGAAGTAGGTGATGAATTGGTGGTTCGATTGGTTCTGAGAACTGACCGCGATATGGAGTACGTCCACTTGAAGGACTATCGCGGCAGCGGCACCGAACCGGTCAACGTGCTGTCACGATACAAATACCAGGACGGCATGGCGTACTACGAGTCGACTCGTGACACGGCCAGCCACTTTTTCATCGATTACCTGCCCAAGGGAACGTACGTGTTTGAGTACTCGACGCGAGTGCAGCTTCGCGGGGAGTATCAAACCGGCATCGCCAACATCCAGTGCATGTACGCGCCGGAGTTCAACAGCCACAGTGAAAGCCTGGCGATCGAGGTCAAGTGACCGACATCGCGATCAGCCGGTACACCAGCGCCGCGAGGACGGCACCGATCAGCGGTCCTGCGACCGGCACCCACGCGTACCCCCAATCGCTGTCGCGCTTGCCGCCGATCGGCAACAGCGCGTGCACGATTCGCGGCGCCAGATCACGCGCCGGATTGATCGCGTAGCCAGTCGTCCCGCCGAGCGACAATCCAATTCCAAAGACCAATAATCCGACCGGCAACAGACCGATGGAACCGAGTCCGAGGACCGGATCGGTATCCGCCGCCGCCGAACCTTCGCGCAGGGTCGGTGTCGCCATCAAAAAGATCGGCAGAATCAATGCGAACGTGCCGATTGCTTCGCAGAACAGCGACTGAGGCATGTTGCGAATGTTCGGTGCCGTGCAGAAACAGGCAAGCTTGGCATCCGCGTCGTCGGTGATTCGAAAGTGTTCTCGGTAGAAGAAATAGGCGAGCAACGCTCCCACGGCCGCTCCGAGGAACTGAGCGACGAGGTACCCAAGCGCCTGGTCGATGGCCAGCTCATTGGCAAGCGTCATCGCGACGGTCACCGCCGGGTTGATGTGCGCGCCGCTGAATTCGGCGGAACAGAATGCACCGACGAACACGGCGATTCCCCATCCCGCGGTGATCACGAGCCAACCGGTGTCATACCCCTTGGTGCGCGTCAACAAAACGTTGGCCACGACACCGTTACCGAGCAACAGCAACATCATGGTTCCGATGAACTCGGCGACAAAGGGGTGCATCAGGTTGATCCTAGGTTTCTGCTAATCGGCTCGGGGATGATCGGCTCGGGGATGATCGGCTCGGGAATGATCGGCTCGGGGATGATCAGCTCAGGGAGTGTAATTGGTGGCGATCGATTGGAAATCATCCAGTTGTGACTGGGGCCATGCATCATCCTTGCCGAGTTCGGCGGCCATCAAGTTTGCGACCTCGGGCGCGATCCGCAAACTTTCTTGGACGTCGAGGAGCAGCGCACGTCTGCGGCGGGACAAAACGTCTTCGACGGTCCGCGCCATTTCCTGGCGAACGGCCCAAACGATATCAGATCGGCGGATCGAAAGGGTATCCGACAGCACCTCAGCTAATTCGGGCGAGTCATTTTCCATTTCCTCGATTTGTTTCAGGTCCGTTCCGTAAAACGCTCGACGAGGGTCCGACGTTGGTGGCGGGCACGCCCCGTGGATTTTCAACGCCTTCGTTCGGCACGCTCGTGACTCGAGGCCCGCCGTATCGATGGCGCGGTCGACGCAGTCCTCGGCCATCTTTCGCACGGTGGTCCATTTTCCACCGGTAATCGTGATCAATTTCGACGGCGAGATGCGTATCACATGGTCGCGCGAGAGCGACGCGGTTCGCGCCGACTTGTCTCCCTTGACCAGCGGCCGGATCCCGGTGAAAACGCTGAGGATGTCGTCTCTCGTCGGCGCGACCGAGAGGTAGCGGGCCGAAGTTTCCAGCAGGAAATCGATTTCCTCGCTCCGCGCGACCGGTTCGAGGGTGGCGATGTTGATTGGCGTATCGGTGGTCCCGACAATCGCGTGGTCGTGCCAGGGGATGATAAAGACGACGCGTCCGTCGGAAGTCTTGGGAACAATCATGGCGGTTGTTTCCGGAAACATTTCACGCGGAAGAACCACGTGCACGCCTTGGCTCGGCGCAATCATTGGTTCGCAGGCAGGATCATCCAACGAGCGCACCGCGTCACAGAACGGACCTGCCGCATTGATCACACAGCGAGCATCAATCTTGTGTGATTGGCGCGATTCGACATCGGTGGCTTGGGCGCCGACGACCGCGCCCTCGTCGTTCTTGACCAGATCGGTGACGGCCATGTAATTGATCAAGCATGCGCCGCACTCGTGCGCCGTGCGTGCCATGTTGATCAATAATCGGGCATCGTCGAATTGGCCGTCATGGTAGATGACTCCACCGCTCAATCGATCCGTCGAAAGTGTCGGCACGAGCCGCACCGACTCCTGCTGCGAAACACCGTGCGATCGTCCAAAACTTCTTCCAAATGCCAGAAAATCGTAGACCTTTAGCCCGAAGCCATAGAAGAAACGTTGCCACAGATTTTCGCAGGGAATCAGAAACGCCATGTCATGAACGAGGTGCGGTGCGTTTTCCCGCAACAAACTTCGTTCTCGTAGCGCGTCGCGAACCAATGTGATGTTGCCTTGCTGGAGGTATCGCACACCGCCATGGACGAGTTTTGTGCTTCGGCTGGAGGTACCTTTTCCGAAATCCGATTGCTCCAGCAACAAGACATCGAGGTCTCGCGCGGCAGCGTCGAGCGCGACGCCGACTCCGGTCGCACCGCCACCGATCACAATCATGTCCCAGGGTTGGTCGCGGGCAACGATGCGTTCGAGAGCGGCACCGCGACTCATGGCATCGCGAGTCATCCCTGAGGTTCCCATTGGCGGGCGCGTGTCAGCGCGGCGGCCCATCGCTCGCGTCGCCGAACGACTTCACTTTCGGGCATCGACGGCTGGAACACTTTGTCGGTTTGCCAAACTTGTTTGATTTCGCTGATATCGCTCCAGTAATTGACGGCGAGCCCTGCCAGGAATGCTGCGCCGATCGCGGTCGTTTCGACCACCTTGGGCCGTACCACGGGTACCTGCAAAATGTCGGCCTGGAATTGCATCAGCAAATCATTCGCCGACGCCCCGCCGTCAACGCGCAACTCTTCGATCGGGATTCCCGCGTCCTGTTTCATGGCGTCAAGGACATCAGCAACTTGAAACGCGATCCCCTCGAGCGTGGCGCGTGCGATGTGGGCACGTGTGGTCCCGCGAGTGATTCCGAGGATGGTGCCGCGCGCATACGAATCCCAGTGCGGGGCGCCGAGTCCCGCGAATGCAGGAACAACGTAGACGCCGTCGCTGTTGGGGACGCTGGCGGCCAGCGATTCAATTTCAGACGAGGATTCGATGATGCCAAGGCCATCCCGCAGCCACTGGACGGCCGCCCCGGCGATGAACACGCTTCCCTCGAGCGCGTATTCGCGCCGGTCGCCGATGCTGCAGGCAACCGTTGTCAACAATTTGCAATTCGACGTCATCGGGGTCTCACCGATGTTCATCAGCATGAAACAACCGGTCCCGTACGTGTTCTTTGCCATTCCGTGATGCGTACAATTCTGTCCGAACAACGCCGACTGCTGGTCGCCGGCCGCACCACCAAGGCGTATCGATTCGCCAAACAGATCGGCATCGGTTTCGCCGTACACATGGCTCGAACCGTGAATCTCGGGCAACACGCTGCGGGGTATTCCGAACAGCGACAGCAACTCGTCATCCCACTGGCACGTTTCGATGTTCATCAGCATCGTGCGCGACGCGTTGGTTACGTCGGTCGCATGGACTCGGCCGCCTGTCAATTTCCAGAACAGCCAGCTGTCGATCGTGCCGAACGCCAATTCGCCGCGTTCGGCCCGCTCGCGCGCGTCGGGAACGCTGTCCAACAACCACCGCAATTTCGTGGCGCAAAAGTAGGCATCGATCAACAGCCCCGATTTCTGCTGGACCATCTCGGTGTGGCCGGCGGACTTCAGCGAATCACAAAACGCAGCGGTTCGACGATCCTGCCATACGATTGCGTTGTGAACCGGGCGGCCTGTGGACCGGTCCCATAGCAAGGTCGTTTCACGTTGGTTCGTGATGCCGATCGCCGCCACATCCGATGCGGCCAATCCGCACGTTGCCATCACCTCGCGACCGACTTCCAACTGGGATTGCCAGATTTCTTCGGCGTCGTGCTCGACCCATCCCGGCTGAGGAAAGTGCTGGGTGAATTCCCGTTGGGCAACACCCAGAATTGACCCGGAATGATCGAAAACGATGGCACGCGAGCTTGTCGTGCCTTGATCAAATGCCAATACGACGGTCATGGAATTCCACTCCGCGGAAACCGAGTCGCCATGCTGCGCGCGGTACCGGGCCCACGGGCGACCCGCACGGTGCAGCCAATGCTAACGTGCGAATGACAAAAGTATAAATGAAGCTTGCGATGTCCGGGGCGGACGGCGATCGCGGTGTGATACCGGCAGCGACTCGCTTTCCCAAGAATCAACGCCTTGACACTCAAAAAACGTTAAACTTGGACCGCATTTTCGCGCAGACCTTGCTCCCAATTCCTTCACTACCGAATCGCATGAAATCGATTGCAACCGCCTTCCTCGTGATCTTCCTGGCGACAACCGCGTCCGCTGCGCCGCCTCCAAACGTGTTGTTCATATCGATCGACGATTTGAACGACTGGGTTGGGTGTTACGGTGGCCATCCCCAGGTACAAACGCCCAACATCGATGCACTGGCACGCCGAGGCGTGACGTTTACCAATGCTCATTGCCAGGCACCGATTTGCAATCCGTCCCGCGTCAGCATGTTTCTTGGCAAGCTGCCGTCGACAACAGGCATGTATTTTCTCGGCCCGAACTTCCGCAGCGTCGATCCGACGCGCGACGACGAAACGATGTTTCAAACGTTTCGTCGCGGCGGTTACTTTCTTTCCACGCGTGGGAAGATCTTTCATGGGAAGGCAGATCCGCCGTCCTTTGATCACATTGAACCGACCAAAGGATGGCGTCGCGGCCGCGACAAGATTCGGTACACCGTGCCCGGTACAAACCCGCTATGGGATTGGGGACAAGTCGATGTGCCAGACGATGAACAACGTGACTTCGTGACGGCCGAGTGGGCGGCGGCCGAGTTGCCTCGGCTGGCCGCCGAAGACGAACCGTTCTTTCTGGCGGTCGGGTTTCATCTTCCCCACGTACCAATTTACGCCTCGAAAAAGTGGTTTGACCTTTATCCGCTTGACCAGGTCAAGCTGCCGAGCACGACCCGGAGCGATCGCGATGATTTGCCGGAGATCGCCAAAAGGCTGACCGAGAATCCGACCGCACCGCGGCACTCATGGATGGTCGAGAACGACGAGTGGCGGCACGCTGTCCAAGCCTACCTCGCGGCAAACAGCTTCGTCGATCATTTGGTCGGGATGGTCCTCGATGGGCTCGAAGCGAGTGGCGAAGCCGATAACACCGTGATTGTGCTGTGGAGCGACCACGGATTTCATCTGGGTGAAAAACTTCGATGGGCCAAACGCACGCTGTGGGAGGAAACCACACGCGTCCCGCTGATCTTCGCCGGCAACGGTGTTGCCGAGAATCGACGCTGCGGCCGCCCGGTCGGATTGATTGACGTCTTTCCGACACTGTTGGATCTGTGTGGGTTGCCGCCGCGTGATGATCTTGATGGAATGAGTCTGCGAGAACTTCTGAGCAATCCCGATGCGAGTTGGCCGCGGCCGGCCCTTTGCACATTCGGACCCAGTAACCACAGCTTGCGAGGCGAGCGGTATCGATACACGCTCTACGCCGACGGCAGCGAGGAGTTGTACGATCATCGAACCGACCCCAATGAATGGAGCAACCTCGTCGCCCGCGGAAATACCCTCACGCCCGAACACCGCGCGGCAATCGATCAGCTTCGAGGGTACCTGCCGAAAACCAATGCCGATCCGGTTCCCGGAAGCGCCGGTTCGGACTCGTCCCTTTATGGTGAAGGTGGCGACGTATCGTTGAACGAAGCGATGAAGCGCGCTGCCGAGAACACGAAACAGCCTGCGAAAAATGACTGACCCGGTCCACTTGAACCCGAGGGCGAGCGAGGATCGGTGGACCGAGAGCCTCGGCCGGCTCTCTGGTTCGGACATCCGTGTCGCGATCGTCGTCACTGGTGGCGGCAGCGGAGCGATTTCGCGCTGCTTTCGCCGCGAAGGGGCATCGCGGAGTTTTGTGGAAGCCGTGATTCCCTATTCCCACGCGGCGCTTCTCGATTACATGGGACGCGCGCTCGAAGATTCGAGCACATCGCCCGCGACCGCTCGCACTTTGGCAACCATCGCCCGAAAACGCGCGAGAGTTTTTACCGATCCCGGTGACGAGTCCGACGAGCGCGACTCCGGGTCGTGGGCCGGCATTGCATTGGTCGCTGCTCTGCCCACCTCGCGCCTCCGCCGCGGCGAGGATCGCATCCATGTGGCGCTTCGGTCCGACAAGGAATCGACGGTGTGGACGGTGCACCTGGCGAAAGGGACGCACACTCGAGATTCGGCGGAAACGGTTGCCGATGAAATGATGTTGCGGGCGCTGTCGGAGTTGGTCGGCGCTGAAGCGAACGACGGATTCTTCGAGCGCGCCGGAGTACAACTCCAGTGCGAGCGCGACGAAGCGTGAATCGGACTCAACCTTCCGAGATTGCCGCGGCCAACTGTTCGTAGGTTCGCTTGCTGTCGACTTTGGTTCCGCGATTGTCGAGCGCAATCTGATAAAGATGCTGGCCGCAGCTGGTTGGATACTTGCCGGTGACGCAGGCCTGGCAAAGCTGATCGGCCGGTTTTCCGATGGCTCGGGCGATGGCTTCGACGGGGAGGTACCGCAACGAATCAGCACCTAGATCATCGGCAAGTCGTTGCTGGGCATCGTCGGTGAGACGCCCGTTGTGCGAAAAGTACTTGGGTCCGATCAATTGATCGATCGTGCTCATGTCGATCCCGTAGAAACAGGGCGCGATGATCGGTGGACAGGCGACCCGAACGTGAATTTCTCTCGCACCTCCGACATCCCGGATCCGATCAAGCAACACGTTCATGGTGGTGCTGCGGACGATCGAATCCTCGACCAGGATTACACGTTTACCCTGCAGGACTTCGCGAAGCGGAGTGTATTTGGTGGCGGCCTTTGCCTTTCGCGCCCGTCCCCCTTCGATGAATGTGCGCCCGGCGTAGCGGTTGCGAATCAAACCTTCGCGCGAAGGAATCGAGAGCTGAAAAGCCATCGAGTCGGCGGCCGCTTTGCTGGTATCAGGAACCGGAACGACGATCGTGTCCTCGGGATTGAGATCGAGGATTCCGCTATCGCGTTCGGCCTGGGCAAGCTCTTCGCCGAGCTTGGTGCGAGAGAGGTAGACGCTGCGGTCGTCCAGCGTGCTGGCGACATTGGCAAAGTAGATCCACTCGAAGAAACAATGGGCGGGCGTTTGCTCGGGCGCAAATCGTTCGATGCGAACGCCGTCGGTCGGATCGACGATCGCGGCGGTCCCAGGTTCCAGCGACTTGATTTGCTCGTTCTCGAAGCCAAGATTCAACAGCGCAACACTTTCGCTGGCGGCGGCGAACAAGGCACCTTCGTGGACGTAGCACATCGGTTTGATCCCGAGCGGATCACGGGCCACGATCATTTCGCCTTCGGCGGTCAGAACGGCGAGGCTGTACGCACCGTCGAATCCAGCCGCCGTCTTTCGCAACACGTCAATCCAATCGATGCGCTTCTGCGACGTACTGAGCAGACGGGCGAACTCGTGCAGGATGATCTCGGTATCGGTATCCAAGGTGAGATGATGATCCCCGTCGGCCAACAATCGTTCTTTCAAAATCCCGTAGTTGGACAGTTGTCCGTTGAAACAGAAGCTGAACCATTTTCGTTTGTGGATGTGTCTGCGTTCAAACGGCTGCGCGTAACTGCGATCATCCTGGCCGCAGGTGGCGTAACGGACGTGCCCGATCGCGGCACGGCCGGCCAGCGATTTCATCAAGGCTTCGGCTTTGGCCCGATGGTTCAAGCGGAAAACCTCCGAGACGGTCCCGACGTCGCGACGGTTCTTCAACAGCGAGGGCCGGTCGGGATCGAACGTCGTCATCCCGGCGGCCAGCTGGCCACGGTTCTGGATATCGAGCAGCATCCGCGGCAACAACCGCGAAATGTGACGCGGACCATCGTCGGTGCAAATCGGGCTGCGGCCGCGGCCCGAAAGATGGTAGATGGCTGCAACACCACACTCGTGATGAAGTTCGCTCATAGCGAGAGTACTTCCTATTTGATCAACGGCAGGCCGACGAGTTGCGAAAACCGCCGACCCGATAGCGTCCTGTTACCGCCCGTTTTGTACAGCGGGCTTCCACAGTCGTCGATTCCCCATGACAATTCGGTTTCCCACCACGCACAAGGGTTCCAGCAGAGGTTTCCAAAGAAGATCACAGGGAATATCAAAAAAGAAACGGAATCCCGTTCAACCTCTTCAATTCTACCATGACAACCCCCTCCCCTTCCTCGGCCGAAACACGACGAGCGGTGATCGAAAACGCTCGTAGCGTTGTCGTCAAAGTCGGAACCCGGGTCGTTACCACTGCGGAGGGGAAACTCGATCGGCGGCGAATCGACCTGCTGGCAGCCCAGCTGAGCCACATCGCCGATACCGGAAGACAAACCGTGATGGTCAGCAGCGGTGCCGTCGGAGCTGGACTCGGTAAGCTCGGGCTCGATGCGCGGCCTACCGGATTGGCACAGCTTCAAGCCGTCGCGGCTGTCGGCCAGACCGACCTGATCGAGGCTTACGAATCTTCGCTCAAGAAACACGGCCGACACGCGGCCCAGGTCTTGCTGACTGCATCCGATCTGAGACGTCGAAGCGGATACCTGAACGTCCGCAACGCGTTGACCCAGATCCATGAATACGGCGCGATCGCTATCGTTAACGAAAACGATTCGGTCGCCGTGTCCGAATTGATGACAACCTTCGGTGACAACGATCGGTTGGCGGCCCAGGTCGCCGGTTTGTTGTCCGATGCGATGTTGATCATCCTTTCGGACGTCGACGGGCTTTACGATGGCCCGCCCGAAGACCCCAAGAGCAAGCGGTTCGAGATGGTTGAATCGATCGACGATCGAATCATGGCGATGGCCCAGGATCACTCGGCATCGCACAGCAAGGGTGGAATGGCCAGCAAGTTGGAGGCGGCACAAGTTGCCACGTCGCATGGCCAACCAACCATTATCGCGCCGGGAAGGGACGACCAGGTTCTCGACAAGATCTTTTCCGAGGTCGCAATCGGGACCCTGTTCGTGCCGCAGGAAAAAACAATCCGCGGACGCCGACGGTGGATCGGTACATCGGCCCGAGTGGCCGGCAGTTTATCGCTCGATGACGGTGCGGCGAGCGCCGTTCGCAACAACGGCAGCAGCTTGTTGGCGATCGGGATCACGAAAGTATCAGGCTCCTTCCAACGTGGCAGCGTCGTATCCCTTCACGATCCGTCCGGCCAGGAATTTGCACGGGGATTGTGCAACTATCCCTCGAGCGAAGTCGAGATGATCCTGGGCCAGCCGAGCCATCGCATCAGTGAAATCCTCGGGCACCGCCCCTACGAGAGTGTCATCCACCGGGACAATCTCGTTTTGCTCGGCCCGAACGATACTTGATGTATCTAGAGCTTCGGACCGGCGTAGAAACTGCGCGCCGGCGGGCTTGTCTTTTTTGCGTACCAATGCGCGATGCGATCCCGGTCCTCGTCGTCGAGCCAGCGTGCGGGAATCAGAAACAGCACCGCCCCCGAAGAATCTCGCACTACGATTCCACGATCGCTCCACGAAAAGTGATGCGTGGCCGGACCATGGTACGCGAGGGCGAGCGCCTTGTTGGCAATCGCGACCATCGTCGGTGTGACCAGGACTGCAAACTTGCCGATCGGTCGAAAGGTGCGCAAGAGGTTCCAAATTCCCACCACCAACGCGGTCAAACTGATCAAAGCCAGCACGCAGGGGACCGCAAAGGAAGCTGTATCGGCATCGTTCCACTGGTAATGGTTCGGCGGATTGAGAACCCAGGGAGGCAGGTTTGTGAATCGGTAAATACTCCATACTGCCATCGCCAACGCGATCACTACAAACGTGATGCCGGCGATCAACCAGACATGCCAACGAGTCTCTCCGCGCAGGTCCGAACCCAACAACGTTCCCGATGCCGTCACACTCGCTTCGTCCTCCTGCAAAACTTCCAACAATGTGGCTGGCGATAACGTCGGTGTAGTGTCGGCCGATTCCCACATTCGTTTGATGTCGTCGCCGACAATCGGCAGGCTACTCTCGAAACCCGGAGGTTGAATCGAAGAACGTCCTGCATGCAGCGAGCACCGGGGACAGTCACGCAGACAGGCGACGACACACATCGCAGGTCCATCAATTCGGATGATGCCATTCTCAACACGCCCGTGTACCGCACCCGCCATTCCGGGATACTTGCTCGCGAACGTCCCGCCGTTTCGAAATACAAGGTAAGAAAACCAAACGATGCCCGAGATCATCCAGATCGGGGTCAACAGACAAAGCAGATCGCCATAGGCACTCCGGACTGACGCAGAGAGTAACAAGGTGATCCAAGTCAGCGATAGAAGCGCAAAGCCGAAATCGGCCAGACCCTGCCATTCGCTCCTGCGACGAGCGCGAAGTCCCGCGGCCGACCAGTCCGACTCGAACTCCATTCCAACCGACCGCGCATGACGCGTGGGTGAGAGAGCCGTGTCGGATGACTCAACGTCGGGGGGTGATCGATAAGGATTCGGCTCATTCACTGGAACTACATTTTACGGCTTGCGGCATTCCACCGGCTTCTTGCGCCGAGGATAGAGTTCGCAACAGATCGCACATTTTGTTCCATCACATCCGCGAGCCGTGCAATGTTCCCGCCCGTAAAAGATGATCTGCAGATGAAGCTCGTTCCAACTGGATTCCGGGAATAACCGCTTCAGATCGCGTTCGGTCTGGACCACGTTTTTTCCACTTGAGAGTCCCCATCGCTGCGCGAGCCGGTGGATATGCGTATCGACCGGGAAGGCGGGAACCCCGAACGCCTGTGCCATCACGACGCTGGCGGTCTTATGACCCACGCCCGGCAACGCTTCGAGCTGGTCGAAGGTTCGCGGAACGGCTCCGGCGTGCTGGCGAACGACGATGTCAGCGAGATTCGCCAGATTCTTCGCCTTTTGCCTGGACAGCCCCAGTGGTCGGATGATTTCAAGGATCTTGCTTTCGCCCAGACGTCGCATTTTTTCCGGTATTCCAGCAACGCGAAATAATTCAGGCGTGACTTGGTTGACCTTCTTGTCAGTGCACTGCGCGCTGAGAATAACGGCGACCAGCAAAGTAAACTCGTCGTGATGATCCAACGGGATCGGCGGATTCGGATACAACTCCTTCAATCGTTGTCGTACCAGATCGGCACGTTCCTGCTTCTTCACTTTTTGAATACCTTTGGACGGAATGCGGAGCTCGGCGTTGAGAAAAAGCATACCTCGAACGATATCGATCCGTGATGGTGGTAGTTGCACCGGCAAGGCGATCGCCTGGCTGGCAACAGCCGTGATCGCCGCATCGTTTCTGTGCGGCACTGCCAACGCCGGCTGGGTCATCGACCAAGCCAACGATGTGGAAACCGTGGTGACCGGCGACGTGACTTCCGTCCGCACGACAGGCCCGGACCCGTACGTGGTTTGGCGCGCCTCCAAGCCGTTCGAAGCCACGGATCGAGTTCTCGAGTTTGAATACTTTTGCCTGACAGAGATCGGGTCGGTCAGTGCCATTCTCGGTCCGCCGATCACCGAGCCGAGGCGTATCGATCTTCCCGATATTACCGTCGCCGAAGGTTGGCAACGGTACCGTGCCGACCTGGGCGCTGCAGAGGGACGACCGATTTCCGATAACGTTTCTCTGCTGCGAATCGACTTCGGCATGACGGCCAACGTCCGGATCCAAATCCGCGATTTACAAATCCGCCGGCGAACGACGGGGGAAGCAGAATCCCACTCGCGTGAATTGCGGCGGCGAAAGCAAAAGATTGCCGCCGGCGGCGCGATTGAGGAATACCTGGCATCCGATTTTCCGATCGCGTTCGATGACATCATTGTCGACGACAAGTCCGTGACCCTTCGCGGATCGGTCGCGGACCCCGAGCGGCCACGTTCGTTGGTGTTGGTGGAATACCCTCCGCATCATTCGATTGTTGACCGCGGGATTCCATTGGCTAGCGATTTCAAAATCGAGGGGGGCGATTTCCGAGTCCAAGTACCTCGCATGCATGATGGACGCGATCGGCTGCATAGCGCGTGGCGTTTACGCTGGGGCGCTGAACATCGCGTGCCGTCGCCGTTTGTCTCGGCACGCCAATTTGCGACGCAGATCGTGCCGGAAACGAACGACCATCCCATACATGCCGCCCGGCCACGTTCCCAGAAGGGACTCACGGGATTGAGTCATCGCGGCCCGCGAAGCGACTTGGTTGATCTCGGGATTCACGCGGTCACGCTGAATCTTGTATTGAACGATTTCGTCACGCGCGAAGGGGGCGAAGGTCGTGAAAGGATTAGCGTTCCGGGGCCGCCCGTTTTTTTCGATTCACGCGTCCTGGCCCGCTACGACGAATTGATGGACTTTGCCCGGCGTCACGATATTGTCGTGACGGCGATTGTCTTGATTCGACGCTCGAAACGGACCGGCCCCCAGTCACCCCTGGTGCATCCGCAGTCCAGCGGTGGGATCTATTGCATGCCCGACTTGTCGAGCGTTCGTGGCACAGGCATTTACAGCCATGTGCTCGATCGAATCGCCCGCCGCTATCGATCGGTCGAGCGGCATCCGGGTGGAATCGCAAACTGGATCGCGCACAACGAAGTCGATTTTCATACCGTCTGGACGAACATGGGGCTGCAACCGCCGCAGGTGTACAGTGAAACGTACTACCGTTCGTTGAGAATGATTCACAACGCGGCGCGCCGTCACAATCCGCATGCCCGTGTATTTGCGTCGCTGACTCATCACTGGGTTGTACCAGAGCAATCGGCGTGGAAGCGACTCGCTCCTAGAGAGTTTCTGGAAACCCTGCAGCGTTACTCGCATCTCGAAGGCGACTTCGCCTGGGGCGTCGCCTACCACCCCTACCCGCAGAGTCTGTTCGCGGCGGTGGCCTGGGAGGATACGCTTGTGCGCGATGACCTGGATACGCCGCTGATCACAATCCAGAACATTGAGGTGCTTGGTCGATTTCTCGAACAGGATTCAATGCGAGACT
The DNA here is from genome assembly GCA_024644085.1 of Rhodopirellula sp. Classification (GTDB taxonomy): domain Bacteria; phylum Planctomycetota; class Planctomycetia; order Pirellulales; family Pirellulaceae; genus Rubripirellula. The sequence continues at coordinate 8,685 of JAHELS010000063.1, read as the reverse complement.
CCCGAGGGGAGATGCGACCGGTTTTGCTGAGCGAACAAGGTTTTCATACCGATTCATACGAACTTGAATCACAAGCACGCCAGGCTGGATCCCTTTGGTACGCCATGAAAAAGATTCGCTCGATGTCCTGGATCGAATCGTTTCACTATCACCGCTGGATTGATCATCCCAATGAAGGAGGATTGATGCTCGGTCTACGGACGTTGCCCGACGATACGCAGGCATTTGGCCGGCGAAAACGATCTTGGTACGTCTACCAGGCAATCGGAACCGAGCAGGAAGCAGAGTTGACCGCAGGATTACCAGGCCCCTAGGCGGGCAACTTGTTCGAATTCGAAAATCCGACCCGTCGCCGCAACTACCACCGGCACCATGCCGAGTCGTGATCGTTGCTCTCGAGACAAAGCGTCATGAATCGAACTCCTTCGAGCCCGTCTTGGACGTCGGGGTAAAGGGATGACGTTGCGTCACGCGGCGACCCCTGGTCGAGTGCACGCATCGCGGCGATGGCGTCGCGGTAGACATTCGCGAATGCCTCGAAAAACGCTTCGGGATGTCCGCCCGGCAATCGACATGCCGCCGCGGCGGTCGCGGTTGTGTAATCGGCGCCCGGATTACGGTCATAAATTCTCGTGGGTTGACCAAGCGACTTGACGTACAGTTGGTTGGGTTCTTCCTGGCGCCAGGAAATTGCCGCCTTGGTGCCGTCGATCTCGATGCTTAAGTCATTCAGCCGGCCATGCGTCACCTGGCTCCAAGTAACCATCCCTGTCGCGCCTTGATCAAATCGAATGATCGAATGACCGTAGTCATCCAGATCATGGTGTTGCGAATAGCTGGTCATGCGGCTGAGCAGCGAAACGGGTCGAAGGCCGGTAACGAAGCGCGTCAGATGAAAGGCATGAGTACCGACGTCGCCGAGCGAACCGGCACGGCCGTTGAGTTCGGGATCGGATTTCCATTGACCGCGATCCGCGGACGCGTCGCGCTGCATGCCCTGCATCCAACCCTGAACGTAACTCGTGCGGACCGCGATCAAGTCTCCGAGTTCGCCGGCGGCGATCATTTCGCGTGCCTGGCGCATCATCGGGTATCCCGAGTAGTTGTGCGTCAGGGCAAATACTCGGCCACTGCGATCGACGGCATCGACCATCTTCTCAGCGGCATCGAGGTTTGTCGTCATCGGCTTGTCGCAAACGACGTGAAATCCGGCCTCAAGGGCCGCAGTAGCGATTTCGGCATGCGTGTGGTTGGGTGTCGCAATGGAAATGAAGTCAACTCCATCATCACGCCGACGCTCGCTCTCGAGCAATTCTTGATAGGAGCCGTAGGCACGTTCCCCGGAGATTTTGAACTGATCGGCGGAAGATTTCGCCCGTACGGGATCGGACGAGAGCGCACCGGCGACAAGTTCCGCTTCACGATCAAGCGTTGCCGCTGTCGCATGGACCTTGCCGATGAATCCGGCTCCGCCGCCGCCGACGAGCGCCATGCGAAGCGGACGCGGAAACGTGTTGTTCATCGGACCCCATGCCTTGCGAAACTCGAAACCCTTGCGAAACTCGAAACCCTTGCGAAACTCGAAACGACGAACAGCCGATCGCGCACCATCATTCCTCAGCTTCATCGACTTGCGAGGCGATTCGACCGCCGATGGTCAACACGTCGAGTTCGTCCTTGAGTCGTTGCCGAAGCGAATCCGCGCCCATGAAACCTACGTGCACCGATTCGATTTCACCACTTTTTCCGATCACCATTGTCAACGGAATCGCATCCGCCTTGTACGCGTCGGCGATCTTCCCTTGGGGATCTATCAGCACGTTGTATTTCAGGTCATGTTCCTCGAGGAACTTCGAGATCTCGGGCGATTCTTCTCCGGTGTTGAGCGCGAGAAAGATCACGTTCTTCCGGTCGTACTTGGAGGTGACCTCCTTGAGGACCGGCATGGCGGCCAGGCAAGGCGTGCACCAGGTGGCCCAAAAGTCGAGCACAACCACCTTCCCGGCCTGGCTTTTGAGATCGAATGTGCGTCCGTCGAGAGTCTTTGTGCGGAATCGCAGAGCCCGCTTGCCCAGCAGGGGATGATCTTCGACGACCCCCGACAGCGACGCGTAGTAGTCCTCGAGCGATTCGTACTCCTTCGCATCCTTCTCGGGTTTGTGGACAAACAGCGCTGAATCGACGTCGCCCGTAACCCTCCAAGACAGAAAATCATATCGCACCTGGTGCGAGAACCCGTCGGGTACTTGTAACTCGTCCGACGCAACCAACATCGGCGTTAAATCGACCAGCAAACGTAACGGCTCAGGTTTCTCTCCGCTGGACATCCATAAATCCCAGGTCACGGCATCGGCTTGCACACCGCGCAAATGGACGGCGGGAATCTTCCCGCGGAAATCATCGCGATCGACAATTTCGATCGACCGCATCCCAGCAATCATCGATATTGCGGGATCCGCGCCGGCAAGAGTCATCGCTAACATCGGTTCGGGATAGGGTCCCATGGGCACCGGCAAAGAGGTCACTGCTTCCTGTGTCGACATTGGCTGGGGCAATCGAAAATAGGCATCCGGCGCGAGCGCGACGCTCATGGTTTTCCCGTCGCAGTAGATTCGGGTCCGCTGTTCGGGTTCCTTCAAGTAGATCGTGAACTCGTTGGGTTGAACCGAAGCGATTTGGAATGTCGACGTCTGGCTCTCGACCACCTGTCCGCTGACCAGTGAATCGACAAGCATCTCGACGGTCGCGCGCGAAACACCAGCGTTGGCAATCTCGGCGAACAACGGCACGAGGACGTCGCGAACGTCGTCGGCCAACACGAACGGTTCCGCTTCCGCCCCGGCGGGTTCAATCTCACCGGCGGGGGATTGCTCGTTGCCGCTGGGCTCCGCCGGAGAACCAACTTTTTCTGCTGGTTTCTTTTTTGCTGGCTCCGGACCGGCGGGGTCATCGGCCCGAATTGGATACGCCGACATCAACATGACCAATATCAAGCTGAGCCGAAAACACATGTAACCAACCCTTCGATTCGATTGCTTGAAGAATGATGATTTCGCGTGGCTCTCAACGGGCCGATCCGACCATCGATGCCACATCGATTCTATCCGACCGTCGAACGTCGCGATCGCCGCCTTGGAATGACGGGCAGCGTCACGGCGACCATGATCAGGGCGGCGGCAACCGGAATGGGGGCGACCACAAGACCGAAAACCCCCATCACCGCAAGCCAGAAAGCCGGATGGACAACCGTCGACATCGCATATCGTTGGAACGGCCGCAGACTGATCAAAAGACCGCAGACGAGCGCCAGGGTCAAACCATTGACGACCAGTTTACGAAGTCTTCCGTCATTGGAGGACTGGGGTTGGACCGAAGGAGGGCGATTGGTTGCCGAGAGCCTGGCCACGCGCTGGGCGACAAACCCGTCAAAGCGACCAACCTGGAACGTGAAACTCTTCGAGTCAAGTTCCGTACTCCAGGTGTCGTCGGTTAGATAACGCCGGACGTAAACCGCCATTCGCTGGTCGAGTTCCCGCCACTGCTCGTGACTCGGTGCTGACAGTTTGTCGGCCGCGTCGGATGCCGTTTCGAACGTTCCCGTACTATCGATGCCGTCGAATTCGTCGTCGGACGAAAAATCAATCGGATGCCCTGCCGACCGTGCCAGCATTCGATAACGGCCAAGCCAAACCGAGAGCCACGCGGCAACCTCTTCGCGCGGCCGCTGCGCCACCAACTCGATCCCTTCGACCGACTCGACCACCGACCGCGCCAATGCGACGACGCGATCTCGCTGCGTCGGATCATCGCGGCGCAATCGGTTTCCGGAGTCCGAAACCGAATCCCCCGCAACGTAACTCGTGAGCCAATTCTGCGTCACGGGAATACCCAACAACTCGGGCAGGTAATTCGCCTGCTTCGCAGCCGGCGTTGGAACACGGATCAATAGATCGACCGGTTGCGAGAGACGGCTGAGAGAAAGTGGCACCCGCAAGACCACCGGTTCATCGTTATCTCCGGCGTGACGTATCGCGGGTACGACAGCCTTTCCCGCGGTCCAGGCTCCGAGCCACTGCGCGCCTCGAGGCAATTGCAGTTCCACGATTTCGAGCCCGCCGGGAAGCAGGTCCCAGTGGCACATCACCAGTACCCCATTGCTCTGCGAAAAGACCTGCGCGTCACAATGGACCGCGACCGCTTCGGTGTCGACCTCGGGTAACGGGGCGAGGTCAATCGACCACGAAGGATTCGCAACCAGATACGTCAGTTGCTGTCGATCCACGGCGCTGGAAAGCCATTGCTCTGGAAACGCCACTGCCTCAACGGCGCTGGTCCGCCACTGGATGTTTTCGTCATTCAATCGATCCGGCACATTGATATGCGTCGTCCGCCCGCCAGCCCCGAGAACACGTATGGACGGAACGCTCACGCGACCAGAATCGGAGTCCTGAAACTTGCCGCGAATGGAAAGCAGCTGGTCTTTCAGTCTCAAAGGATCACACCGGACACGGACGATCTGACGGGACGGGTCGAGCCCCGGTTGTTGCGTCCATGCATCGGCGGGAGTGATCTGCAGTGAATCGCTCCACGTCGTCGGGATTTCGATATCAATGAAATCGGGAATCCGTCTTGATTGAAAACGGATCAAGGTTTCCATCGTCCATTGTTCGTCTCGGTGGTCAACCGTGATCAGCTGCTCGCAATTCAACCGCGTGGGACGGTTTCTTACTTCGTACAGCCCGCCCGGCAATTCAACGTCGCCCGATTCAGCTTCGCGCGATTCAATGTCGCTGGGAAGGGTCCAAGACGCATACGGAATCCAACCTGCCGCCATGGAATCGGCCAGGGGAATGCGTTGTCCGCTGCCCGGCACCACGACGGGTTGCTCGACGACCATCAATTGTGTCGACCGATCGCGCGAAATCTGGTAACCATCCGACGTCGTGCGGCCCGGCAACACCGTCAATCTCGGGGGAGAAAAACGCATGTTCGTCGGCAGCAACTCGACGGCGGTCACATGCACATCGACTGACTCAGGCCCGACGAAACTTCCGAGCAGAATTTCGTTCGCGTTTCCGGTCCTTACGGGACGCCGTACCAGACGTTGATCGTTCACCATAACCCGCATCACCTCGACACCCCGCGGTACACGCACGGCATAACGATGTCGTTGGATGTCGCTCGGTGTTATGGTCGCCCGGTACTCGATTTCGAGCCGATTGGGCATCACATGCACGTGATGATTCTCGGTGATCTCGGGCTCGAGAGATTGTCGGCGGTTGACGGCCAGCGTCGGAACATCGCCCAACACAACATGAGCGCGGTCGATTTGCCCCCGGAACCCCGACCACGCCGCGAGAAAATGATCAACTGAAAGCGAATCCGCCTTCTGTGGGTCGAGCGGCTCGAACTGCATTCCGGATTCACAGTGCAGCGCAATCCACGCGGGCGCGTTTTCGCCAAGTGCAGCTGCGATCACCTCGGGGATTTCGATCGTCGCCGCTTTCACATCAGCTTCGGAAGTCGACTCAGGGGTGATTTCGCGCTGGACCCTCCGCGTCCACAACAGCCGCACCGGCCCCGGCGAGGCTCGCAAGCTTGTCACGGTGATCAATCGGCGTTTCGAGTTGTACAGCTCGGTGCCACTGAGCCTCCATGCGTTGGAGGTAACGATCGGCATCGCCGAATCAAGTACGACAAACTGAAACGACTCGCCGAGAGCCGTTTCGGTGGGCGGGACCAATTCGCAGTCAATCGTTACCTGTTGTGGTCCCGCGTGAACCCAGTATCGCCGCTGCATCTCTTTTCTGCGTGCCACCGCAGCGCTGGAGAGCGTACGGTAATCAATTTCCAACACGTCGATCGGTCCTGGCTCGGGCAACCAACGACCGAGATCGGCATTGGCAAGCAGCCGACCCGCTGGGCCGCCTATCCGCAACGCATCAATACTTTGCTCTGCAGTGATCCGAAGTCGCGTCGCGGAAACGCGAGGGATCTGTGCTCGAAACTTCGACCATGCTTCCGGGGAAGTCACCGGCGGCATCAACGTTGCCCGAATGCGAAACGAGTCGCCGGCGGGCAAGGATACAACAACCTGGCCACTGGAATCGGCAACGAACGGTTTAATTTGATAGACATCTCCCATCAATTCGATGCGACGAACGATACCTGATTCGAGTGGCAAACGGACGAGATTCGTGCCGCGTCCTTCGCCGTCGATGTGCAACGTGAATTCCGCTTCGATTGTAGCCTGCGGCTTATCGCCGGTCGCCGTCGGATCGATACGAACCTGGTACTCGGCGGATTGGAATCGCGCTTCGATCGGTGTTGCCAGATTCGGCTTGCCAAACAACTCCGCTCGGAGCGAGCCCGGGATATAGATCACGTTGCCCGCCAGCTTTCCAGTTTCATCCACCGGCACAAGGATATCGATCGGCGATGTTCCCGGGCCGCCGCTCTTGCCCAATCGAATGATGCCGTCTTGTCCCGTTGCGACGGCGGTTGCCCAAAGTGCCACGCACAGCAGCAACGCCATGAACCGCGCCATTGACTCCAAGGAAAAATCGAGCGAGAGTTCGGTGATCGCGGAATCGGTCGGATCGTCCACCTGACTCGGCCGCACGTCCACTTGAGCCACCTCGCGCCAAGATCGCGAGCTGGCCAGCATGGCTGCGGCGACTGCGGGAATGATCAGCCATCCGGTCACGGCGAGTCGCCAGGGCCACCATAGAAACAAGATCGTTGTCAGGATCACGATTGCGGCGGCGACGGTGAGCGGCCTGCGCTCGGCAACAAACCAACAAAGTGCGAAGACACCCAACGCACAGAGCCACCCTGCGGCAAGCGCGATGTTCCGCCGGACCAGCATCGCGTTCTCACCCGGGCGCATCGCCACGGTACCAACGACGTTCTCGGTGTCACGTGTGGTTCCGCGCAGCAGCGCGGCCGGCGCGAATGCATCCGATGACGGCACCAATTGGTATTCAGACTTTAATACGGTGCCGGAGACTGTGATTCGCGGGATCCGGCATCGGCGCATCCATCCCGATCCATAGTGGCTGCGGTCCCAAACAACTCGGATCGTTTCGTTCTCCGATTTCGGCTGCAATACGATCCGTGGTCGTTTTAGTACACGACTCAAATCGATTGAATTTCCGTCACGGAAAATTGCCGCGAGTTGCAATTCGGTGTCGTACTCGATCTCCAAAGGCGCGGTGGGGGAAACATTGAAAATCGCTTCGACCGTATCGGTACCGCGACTCGATGCGATCACCCGAATCTGTTCCCGCCAAACAATCGTAAGGTTGGGGTTGATGTCCGAACGGGATAAAGTGATCGAGGGCTGCTCAACTGCATCGTACCGAAGCCGCGTAGCGGGCCTGGAATCTCCGTTTGCTCCCAAGTTGACCTGTGTCGCGTCGCCCTCGGCGGGTGTCACGTCGTCTTGTCCGCCGTCCATGGTGTGCGATGCGAGGATGGGGACGCGTTGGACAGCGTTGGATTTTTGTTGAACGATCAACCCGGGGCTGATCATCACTTCGGAATTCTGCGAGGCGGCACCCGGCACACTCGGCAGCTGCAATAACAAGGGCCGGTTGATCCGATACCTTCGGCGCGCGATCAACCGCCGCCCGCGAAGATTCTGGTCGGAGACGTCGATCGTGTAGGTGCCGTCGGCGGGTCCCTCACCGAGCGTGACATCGGTCGACGGAAGACCGATCGAGGGCAAGTCGCTGCTCTCGCTGATTGACCAGGACAACACAGGACGCCCGGCCGCCGGTCCGGTCTGCACGGCCAGTTCCTTTAACGCCTGGCCCTGGGCCTCAATCTCCAATACGAGTTGCTCGGTCACATCATCGCCGTCTCGATCAAGTAACAACACACTCCGAGAACTGAATGAAACGCTTGGCGTCTCCAGTCGAAGCGGGGGCGTGCGGCCCGTTGCCGGCTGAAACCACAACGCCCTGTCCGCGATTCCCTGAAATAGGTCCAACTGCGCCTCGGATAGATCGGACCGCTCAATACGGTCCCGCTTCGTTGCCGCCTCGCCGCTCCAGTTTCGGTCTTCGGGTGCGACGATTGCGGTGATCAGATCCGCGCGAACACGCTGAGGGCGGACAAACCACGTCGCGGGTACAACCGCACCGGATGCATCGGCCGGCAACAACCGTGTACCGGTCACGGTGAAGGCGACATTCATCGATTCATCCGTGTCCTCCGCCTCGGGCCAGAGTACGAACAGCCTCGAGCTGTCGCTCAGCGCGGGGTGTTCGACAACCCGGCCCGACTGCTCGTACACAACCCTGCCCAATGTCCATCCATCCTCCAAACGGATCCGAATGGGCTCGAGACCATCCCGATCAACATTGACGGAAACGCGCGCGCGTGCGCGGAGTGATTCGCCCACCACGTCCATGCGAAGAGCAATCTCGCCGATCTTCAGCAGTGGTTCCTCGACCAAGCGGACGCGTGACCAGGAGGCCGGGGTCGCCAATTCAGCGGCCGAGGTGTTGCCCGTGGCCGAGGTGCTATCAGTGGCCGAGGTGCTATCAGCGGCCGAGGTGCTGTCAGCTGAACTCCGGTACGATACGATCCAGAAGCGCCCGCCTGTATTTGGAGCCGGATGCCAGAATGACGCCGGAGCCGGATTGGAGCGGGCAGGGCATGGTGATCGCCAATAGCTTA
>JAHELS010000269.1 GCA_024644085.1 Rhodopirellula sp. | reverse complement strand
ACGGCGCCGCCCTCACGCAGCGGTATCAATCGCGCCGCGGTTGTCGTGTGCCGTCCCTTATCGTTGTCCTCGCTGACGTCGGCGACGGCCAGCCCCAGGCCGGGCTCGACGGCATTGAGCAGGCTGCTCTTGCCGACGCCGCTCTGGCCAGCAAGTGCAGTCTGTTTACCTCGCAAGAGCTCGCGCAGATACTCGATGTTGATGCCGGTTTCGGCCGACGTCATCAGCACGCGATAGCCCATCGCCGAATAAACGCCGACCAGAGGTTGAATCGGCACTGTATCGACAAGGTCAATCTTGTTGATCACCACGACCGGCTCGACCTCGCACTGTTGGGCAGTCAACAGGAACCGGTCGATCAGTGCCGGTTTCAGACTTGGCTGCGCGGCGCTTGCGATGATAACCAGGTAATCGACATTGGCGACAATGACATGCTGTTGTCCACGGCTGGTGCGGCTGATCACGCCGTGTCGCGGATCGACGTGTTCGATCATTCCGTCAAGGTGTGACTCGGCACGCAATCGAACGTGGTCCCCGGCGACGACGACGCTGCGTTGTTCGATGCTGAGTGACTTCAAGACCTGGCGCAGGGCGCACTCGTAAATCTGGCCGTCTTCACCCAGCACGCGACTCTTCAGCCCATGAACGCTGATCACGCGGCCAGCAATCAAGTTCTCACTCGATGGATCTGGGCCGGCGGTGTCGTCGGCAGCGGCACCGGTAACGGTTCGTTTACGGGTCAGGTCTCCCTTGCCGCTGACTCGTTCACTTTGCGCGATATCCGCGAGTTCGTCTTCGTCACCGGATTGGAAATCACGAGTCAAATCACTGCGGCGAACGCGACCCTGGTATTTCTTTCGGAATTCCGTTCTCTGCTTGGATCGCTTTTTCTTCCCCATCAATCAACCAGGTTGCTCTGTTCGCTCCGGGGCGTGCTCACTGCGGTGGGTCCCGTTTGACGATGGGGCCGGGACTGTGATCAGCGGCGCTCTCGGGCGCGATGGTCTGGCCCGTCTCGTTACTTGCTGATTCGGGACGGGTCCGCGCCTGGATTGACGGGCCGATCAATTCGGTCAACTCGGACTCACCAAGCTCTTCATGCTCCAACAGCGACCGCGAAATTTTTTCGAGTTCTGCGCGATGCTCGCGAAGCAGCTGTTCCGCCTTTTGATCGGCTTCCAAAAGAATCCGCGCTACCTCTTCGTCGATCAACTCCTGGGTGTGCTCGCTGAACTGTCGCGTCTGATGGATTTCGCGTCCGAGAAACGGATCTTCGTCGCTGGTTTTATAGCTGACCGGACCGATTTTCGGGCTCATCCCCCAATGCGTGACCATTCGTCGGGCGATACTCGTTGCCCGCTCGAGGTCGTTTTCGGCACCGACACAGGTTTCGTTGTAGATAATCTTCTCGGCGGCCCGACCGCCCAGCAGCACGATCAATTGGTGATCCAATTCCCGTTTGCTGATGCTCAGACGATCTTCGTTTGGGACGTACTGGGTAACGCCAAGGGCCCGTCCTCGGGGAATGATCGTGACTTTATGTACGGTGTGCGCCCCGTCGAGGTGCCACGCGGTCAAAGTGTGACCCGCTTCGTGATAGGCGGTTTTCTCCTTTTCACTTTCCTGCAGAACCTCTTCGCGTTTTGCCCCCATCAGAATCTTGTCGCGAGCGTAATCGAAGTCGCTCATGTCGACGATTTTTTTGTCCTGGCGGGCCGCCCACAACGCCGCCTCGTTGACCATGTTGCGAATATCGGCACCGGTCAATCCGACCGTTCCGGCCGCGAGCCGCTTGAGGTCGACGTCGTCGGCGAGGGGCACGTCACGAACGTGCACTTTGAAAATCGCTTCTCGACCTTTCATTGTGGGGCGATCTACGGTGACGTGTCGATCAAAACGACCAGGACGCAGCAAGGCGGGATCGAGCACATCGGGGCGGTTGGTCGCTGCCACGACGATGACCGCCTGGTTCCCAGCGAAACCGTCCATTTCACCGAGGATCTGGTTCAACGTCTGTTCGCGTTCATCGTGGCCGCCACCCAGTCCGGCGCCCCGCTGTCGCCCCACCGCGTCGATCTCATCGATGAAGATGATCGCGGGGCTGTGTTCCTTGGCGGTTTTGAACAGGTCGCGAACGCGGCTGGCCCCGACGCCGACGAACATCTGGATGAACTCGCTGCCGTTGACCGAGAAAAAGGGAACGTCGGCTTCACCGGCTACCGCACGGGCGAGCAAGGTCTTGCCGGTACCGGGTGGACCATTGAGCAGCACGCCCTTGGGAACGCGGCCGCCAAGCTTTTGAAATTTTTCGGGCGTCTTCAAAAAGTCGACGATTTCCTGCAGGTCCGCCTTCACTCCCTCCAATCCGGCAACGTCGTCGAACGTTACCATTCGCTCATTCGCCTCGAATCGCTTCGCCGGACTCTTGCTGAAGCCCGAGAGAAAACCGCCGCCCATGATGTCGCTGCGCGTGCGCCGCAGCATCATGAACAGGAAAAACAGGATTGCCAGCGGCAGCCCGATCAGCGCGATGAAGTAAAGAACTTGCTGCGTGTTGTCGGGGTCGAGGTATCCAAAATCCTCGATTCCGGCTTCTTCAAGCTCCGTCTGGAATTGCACCACCCAACCAGCATCGGTGGGCCGGTTGAAGGCAAACTTCTTCAAGTACTTTACCGGTTCGCCGTCCTCACCCTTTTGGACTTTGGCAACACCCTCCTCCATCACCGGCGGTGCTTCAGGACGAATCTTGAAGGTGCCGTAAACGCGGCGTTCGCCGATACGGATCTGCTCGATGTTGTCCTTGTCGAGCTGCACCTGGAAAAAGCTGACCGAAACGAGCGATCGTTCCTCGCCGCGGTTGTAGAACAGCAGCACCACCAGCCCAGCCAGAATCAGGGCGATCAGCAACGAATTGTTGCCGCGCCGGTTCTCCTGGGGTTCCGAGTTGCCGGGAGGGCCCGAGGGGTCGTTTTCGTCAGACTTTTTATCCATTTCCTGCCTTTGGGCGGTACTCACGGATCGGGATCGGGCCCCGGCTCCGGCCCCAATTGTAGTGGGTGATGGCGAAAGTGACTAACCGCCGATTGCAGCGTGGGCGATCGCGTGCCGAAGCCGCCGCGCACCGTCACCGGCGGAGATCCATCCGGGATCGACCTCGTGGCCCGAGGAGGCCGCAATCACCAAATCGTCCACCAGCGACGTGATTTCGCATCGCCGAATCATCGCGATCTGCTGAGCCGTGTATCCATCACGAAACAGCCGCCACGTCCAATATGCATCGGTGGGATCGGCGGTCGAATTGGGCTCCGAGTCATCCGCGGCCTGCGGCTCGGAGTCGTCGTCGTGCCGCTCCGACTGTTCGCCCGGCGGATGGCCGGCTTGCGGCTCCGATTTCATCGCCGGCAACGAACAGGGAGCATCGGATCTAAGACTTGGTGTCTCCTCCGACGCTGCGACCGATTCAGAATCGCGAGCCTCGTCAGCATCTTGCTCCGAATCGGCCCCCTCGGAGTCGTCGATTGATTCGGCGATCAATTCCACGATGCCATATCCGAATTGTTCCATCGTGGCTGGGCCGATCCCCGAGACCGCTTCGAGCTGCCCGGTCGTCCTCGGCAGAACTTCCGCCAGCCGCTGGATCGTCGCGTTGGTCAAGACCCGGTAGGCGGGGATTCCCATCGCCGCGGAAGTCTTGCGGCGCCATCGTTTCAATCGTTCAGCGACGAGTTCGGATTGCGGAGAACGCTCGCTCGTGGTCGATTGCATTTCGGCGTCCCCGTCGGCCTGTGATTGGACCTGCACATCGGATGATTCGATATTTCGTGTCGCCGCGGCCAGTCGCTTGGCGAGAGGAAACGGCATCGTTACCGCGCTGGGCAGTGGATCCTGGGAAAGCATGACGCGCCGGCCAGCGCCGGTGATATGTATCGTCGGGCGACGTTCATCGACTTCCTTTTGCTCCAGTAATCCGGCCTCGATCAGCGAGTCCATCACCGCTACGACTTCCACTTGTTTCAAGACCGACAACAACCCGTACGTGCTCAAGCGATGCAACTTCCATTGCTGAAGCCTTTTGTTTTTTGATCCGCAAAGCATCTGGGCCACCAGATTTTTTCCGAATCGGCCATGCATCCGCGTAACGCCACTGAGCACAACCTGGAGTCCGCGGATGAGCGCCGCGCTGTCAACTCCTTTCAATTCGCCGGCGACCGAGACATCCGAGGCCTTGCCAACTGAACCGTCGATCGGCTTACAGCGATCACAGCTCCCGCAATTCGAGCCACCCATTTCACCGAAGTAATTAAGAATCACGCGTTGCCGGCATCCGCTGGTTCGGGCGAACCCGATCACGGCTTCCAACTTGTCGTATTCCGCTGTCTTGCGACGTTCCAGCTCGTCGAAATCGATCTCGAGGTGTTCGAAGGGAATATCCCGCTCGACGAAGTGAACCGCGCGGCCACGGAAAGGCGGCACGTAGTCAAATGCTTTGAGCCGTTTGAGTTCACGCAGCGTGCGAGTCAATTGATCCCGATCGACCTGGGCGATTTCCTCCAGCCGCGCCGGACGCACGAAAACGTCTTCGCCACGGCGTTTGCCGACAACCGTCTCGATGGCCTGCATGACCCGTCGGCGCAATTTCGCTTCTTTCGGCAGGAAATCGAGCATGGTGGGCGCGTCGGTGTCGATCCGGACCAACGCGTGATTGGAATTGCTATCCAAACGCTTGAGAACGCCCGCCCGGGCGAGCAGCGTTTCGGCGGTTCCGATCGCTTCGCTGCCATCCTTGACCACGATCGAGTCACGGACTTGATCCAGCGTCAATTCGATCGGGTCTTCCTCGCGCGAGTGAAGGAACTCGTAAACTTTGCGCACCGTTTCGCGCGACGGGTACCGGTTTTCAATGAAGAACTCCTGGATGTACCGGTCGCTGTACGAAAACAGCAACAGGCAATCGCTCGGTTCGCCGTCGCGTCCGGCACGCCCGGCCTCCTGGTAATAGGCTTCGAGGCTGCCGGGCATGTTGTAGTGGATGACAAACCGGATGTCGGACTTGTCGATTCCCATTCCGAACGCGTTGGTGGCGACGATCGCCGCGAGTTTGCCAGACATGAAGTCGTCCTGCACGCGTTGCCGCTGGGACGGTTCCAAGCCGGCGTGGTACACGCCGATCGGACGACGAGTTTTTTCCGGCAACCACTCGGCAAGTTCTTCGCAACGCTTTCGTGTCGCGGCATAAATGATTCCCGAACCATCCTGGTCCTTGACGTAATTGGTGAGCTGTTCTTCTTTCTCTCGGTCCGCTTTGACATGCGAGACAGCGAAGCGAAGATTCTCACGACTGAATCCAGTCACGAAAACGCGCGGCGACTGCAATCCCAATAATTCGCTGATGTCCAGCCGTACCGCCGGAGTGGCTGTCGCGGTCAGTGCGATGGTCTGGACGTTCCCGAGATAGCGCTGGCGAAATCGTCCAAGTCGTGAGTAGTCGGGGCGAAAGTCATGTCCCCATTCGCTGACACAGTGTGCTTCGTCGACCGCCAACAGCGTCACGTTGGCTGAGGAGACCGACTCGAGAAAACGACCGTTGCGGAGCCGTTCGGGCGCGACGTACACCAGATCGAGTGAGCCGGACGCCATCTCCCGCATGACGTCGGATTGCTGGGCCTGTGACAGACTGCTGTTGAGCAACTTGGCGCGGATCCCCAGAACGTGCAGTGCGTCGACCTGGTCCTTCATCAGGGCGATCAACGGCGAGACGACGATGGTCGTCCCTTCCCGGGCGAGACTGGGCAACTGGTAACAAAGGCTTTTGCCGCCGCCGGTCGGCATGACACACATCACGTCCTCGCCCTTGGCGACGGCGTCGACCACCTCCCGCTGACCAGGCCGAAATTGGGTCAGCCCGAATCGCTCCAGCAGGTTTGTTGGGTCCGTGATGCCAGCCATGACGTTAAAATCCAGGGAAGAGTCGCACTTCGAGTGCATCGGGTTTCCAGAGGATTATACGTTTCCGGGCCGCATACCACGAGAACGCAAAAAAATGCGTGCCATCACCATTCGCGACGACGTGTTGCGATATCGCGACGACCTGCCCGAGCCAATCGCGGCCGCGGACGAGGTGGTTGTTGACGTCACCCAGGCCGGCATCTGCGAGACCGACCTGCAACTGGTTCGCGGATACATGGGATTTGCCGGTATCCTCGGTCACGAATTCGTTGGAATTGCCACCTCGGGGTCGTTCGAGGGTCAACGAGTGGTTGGTGAAATCAATTGCAATTGCCGCGCGTGCCCAAGGTGTGACTCAGGTCTGGGAAACCACTGTTCCAAGCGTACCGTGATCGGAATCGATCGCCATGACGGTGCTTTTGCCGAGCGTATCGCAGTTCCCCAGCACAACCTTCATTCAGTTCCCGACACCGTGACGGACGACGAGGCAGTTTTTGTCGAACCGCTTGCTGCCGCGTTCGAGATCCTCCAACAGGTGAAGGTCGCTGATTCTGACCGCGTTGCGATTCTTGGGGATGGCCGACTTGGTTACCTGTGCGCGCAAGTCATCGGATCCTCGACGCGGCGCATGACGGCGGTTGGCAAGCACCGTCTGAAACTTGACCGATTTGCGAGAATCGGTGTGTCAACGGTCAATCTCGATGATGTGGATGCCGAGCCCGTGTTCGATGTCGTTGTCGATTGCACCGGTTCGGTCACCGGGTTACCGCTGGCACTTTCGCTGGTTCGGCCTCGTGGTACGGTGGTTATGAAGACGACGGTCGCATCGCGACACCATTTGTCGCTGGCACCAATCGTGATCGATGAAATCACGTTGGTCGGTTCTCGTTGCGGCCCCTTCGACAAAGCCCTTGCGGCGCTACAAGAACGGACGGTCGATGTGTCGGACTTGATCACGCACCGTTACCCGCTCGAGGGGGCCGAAGCAGCGCTGGAGTCGGCCGCGCAGCACGATTCGTTCAAGGTCGTGTTCGACGTTCAATCAAACGGAGCGTGAATCATGGAAGACGACGGAAGCTACGTTTGCGACAGTTGCGGCGAGGAGATCGTGATTCCGCTCGACCCTGCGGGCGGCAGAACACAAACCTACGTCGAAGATTGCCCCGTCTGCTGTAATCCGAACGTGATTCACGTCCACTGGGATGAGGACACGCCGCGCGTGTGGAGCGAGGCCGAACAGGATCGCAATTGACGGCGGCGTCGGTAACTCCGAAGCGGCGATAAAGGATCGGCGAAGCACGTCCTCTGGGGATTTCGGGTCGACTTTTCAGACCGTGCGAATTATCCGAGCCGAGTCTGGCAGTTCTTCGCCGTGCGCTGGCCATTTTGGTGGTAGCCGGTAATTCCAAGGATTATGGTTCTAATGGATGCGGAAACTTTCGTGCCCACCCTCCCCTCGTTACCGAGAAACCGATCCATACCATGGCGAAACCGATAGTCTTTCAGCTTGGCGATCGCGAGATTTCGTTCGCGATGAAAAAAGTCGACAGAAGCAAGTTGTACGGATTCAAGGA
>JAHELS010000268.1 GCA_024644085.1 Rhodopirellula sp. | reverse complement strand
TCACGTCGCAGTTGTACGTCAAGGGGCACCCCAATAACGACCGGGATGGCATCTTCAATCAAATCGATGCGATGGCGAGGGAAACAGTGGTGCGAGATTTCAAGCCACTCAAGGACTCGAAAATGGGCGAATTGGAAGTGGACTTCGACATCGTGCTGGGAGTCACCGCACAGGAGGACGAACAAGGCCGAATGCATGGAATCGGCAAACCGGAGTGGCAGCGTGGACGAAGCCGCCGAGGCAGGAATTGATTGACGCCGATCCGGTGAAATGAATTCCAAGTGCCGATTCAACGTAAAATTCCGACTCCGGCGTCAATTCATGAAGAACGGCTTGTCCCAGCGGTTCGGTCGCCGTGTCCGTTCGTGCCCGCTGAGAGTGATCAGCGAATTATTCACCGACGTCAACCGGTTGCCTTCGAGGTTTCTTGCGCGTTTATTAGGGAGGTACCCTCTGCCGACCCGATCGCGCATTGCGGCCGCTATCATCGCTGACTCCTTGACGTTCACCTGTGGCGACGGATCTGGATCATGAGATTAATGGTTTTTCTGCTGGCAATACTCTTTCTGTTTGCTCCTGGCACCTTTGCACAGCCGGCCGAAACGTTGCCACCCCTTGAAAACGGGGTCCCGCCGCAAGACTTTTCCGAGATGTGGGGCGGCTTCGATCCTCGTGCGGAACCCTTGGAAGTCGAGTTGCTACACCAGTGGGAAGAAGACGGAGTCGTTCTTCGAATCGTGCGGTTTCGCATTGGTGTCTTCAAAGGAAAAGTCGCCAGGCTCGCCGCGATTTACGGATATCCGAAATCAGCAGAACACAACCAGGAAAAACTTCCCGGTCTTTTGCAGATACATGGTGGCGGACAGTACGCCGATCACAAGGCGTGTCTGATGAATGCCAAACGCGGTTATGCCACGGTGTCCATCGCATGGGCCGGCCGGATCAGTGCGCCCGACTATCGGGTCGGACCGGACGAGGTCAAGCTTTTCTGGGACGCAATGACTGAGGACCCCAACTACAAGCGCACGACCGACTGGGGCGCGGTGGACGGCTATCACGCGCCGGGGCGAAATCCGGGCAACCAGTTTCCCAGCGCCAAGCCGGCCGAGTGGACGCTCGATGAGGTCGAATCGCCTCGCAACAGCGGATGGTATTTGTGCGCTCTGGCAGCCCGGCGCGCGCTAACATTTCTGGAGCAGCAACCGGAAGTCGACCCGGAACGGCTTGGGGTCTACGGGCACTCGATGGGCGGCAAGCTGACTGTCATGGCGTCGGTTGATCCCCGAGTCAAGGCGGCGGCTCCGTCATGTGGCGGCATCAGTGATCGCGATAACGCCAGTGGGCTGTTTCGCGCGACGCTCGGCGACGATGTCAGCCTGAAATGGATCACCTGCCCAATCATGTTCCTGAGCCCGGCAAACGATTTTCACGGACGCATTGGTGACCTCCCCGATGCGATCGATAGAATCGCCAGCAAGGAGTGGCGCGTTACTTGTTCACCCCACCACAATCATCAGGACACCGCCGAGTACGAAGTTGCCACGATGTTGTGGTTCGACCAGCACCTGAAAGGAACATTCACCGTACCGCAAACTCCCAAGTCCACTTTGCAACTCGAGACGCCCGACGGCGTCCCCGTCTTTGCGGTTACGCCCGACACATCCAAACCGGTTCTCGCGGTCGACGTTTTCTACACGTTGCAAGGCAAAGAAGATGAGCGACCGGAAGATCGCGAAGAGACCATGCACCGTTTCTGGCATCACGCCGAGGCGACCGGTTCCGATGGAGTCTGGACGGCCCGGTTGCCTCTTTCCAACTCCGACCGTCCGTTGTGGGTGTACGCAAATGTTCGTTACCCGCTGAACGAGCCAGTCAGCGGCGCGGGTTATTACTACGGGATCTACACCGCAAACACGTTCAACCTGTCCTCGCTACTGCGGACGGCGACTGCTGAAGATCTCAAGCGGTCTGGAACTCAGGCAACGCTAGAACCGTCTCTGCTGATCGAGGACTTCGAAGGTAACTGGGAAAAGGAATGGTTCACCTATCGCCCCGAAGATTGGGCTCGCATCACGAACAAGCTCGGCGCCGAAGCGTGGCAACCTCCGCCCGGCGGATCATTGTCGCTGAGCCTGCAGGCTGAGGAGCCAAACAAACTGGTTGTTCTTATCGACCAGTACGCGGCGGAAGTGCAGGTTGCGGGAGGTGAACAGCGGCAGAGGGTCGTGCTCCGACCGGGCGACTTTCGCAACCACGCGGGCGAGCCGCTTCCCGGTTGGAATGGCGTCCGCCAACTGAAACTGAGTCCCGCGGAACATCTCCGACCCGGGCGCGGATCGACTGACCCGCCGCGGCAGGTCGGAGCGCATTGGCAGGGAACGCCGCCGCGATTTCGCGAACTCCGCTGGCAGATCAGCCATTCATTTCTCGACATGCGCCACGATTCACCGCGCGATGGAAACCGGAAATCAGATTATGTCTGGACGCGGGACCATCTGCACGTCGGCGTACGCTGGCAACCGTTCATCGGTCGTCCCCAGAACAATACGTACGACGCGACCCGCCCAGTCATCGCCACCGACAGCAGTTACGTGCAGTTCTGGGTCAGCTGGGGAGCGATCGAACCGACGCAGACCCATACCGATTACGGCGACAACCCTTCGCCTGGCCTCCAAGCCATTGAGCATGCCGTCGACGCTTGTAACGCCAAAGGCCTCAAGGTGGAGTTCGTTTTCTTTCACTGCCCCGCCTGGGCTTCGGAGACCGGCGAATCGGGCGGCGTCAAGCCAAAGGATGGTCTGTTCGAGGGCTACGCCAAGCGGATCGCAACACACTTCAAGGGTCGCGTTCACGCTTACCAGCTTTCGCATGAAGCGAACCTGCAAGGTCTGATGAAGGGAGCCGATATCGAATTCATCATCAATGACGTTTTGCTCATTGGGGCTCAAACAATACGTTCTGTTTATCAGTCCGAGCCGGCGACTCCCGTGCTTGTATCGACCACAGGGATGTCTCCCTGCGCAGCTTGTGCGGTGACGAAAGGGCTCGACGGACGCGGGGGTCAGGCGGTCAATCAATTCTATGACATGATGATTGCTCGATCGGAACTGATGCAAACGGTCGACGCACTGAACCTGAATGTTTCGGATCACGGATCGGGTTACGGTCGGATCGATGACGTCATTCCCTCTGTCTGGGCACAATACGATCTGGTCCGCGGAAAACTGGACGCCGCAAACCTTCGCTCCAAATCGGTCTTGGCAGCTGAGTCATGGATCGTGTGGGACGATGCCGATAACGCTCACGACATCAACGGCGACGGGTTAAAGAACGAGAAGGACGCGTGGCTCAAAGCGGTCACCATCATCGGTCAATGCCTCGAGCGGGGTCTGAACACAATCAATTTGCCCTGGTCCGACAACTCCAGTTCCTGGGCGATGGGGCTGACGAAACGCCGCGACTACAACGGCCGTGTCCGAAAGCTCAAGCCGGATATCCTGGTTCCCTCGAGTGACGGCGGGCCGGACATTGTCACTCGTAAGCTGAGCCTGCGCGGACCGGACGACCACTTCACAATCGCCGACGGCGGCGGCAACGTGTTCACCGTCGAGGATTACATCAACCCGCCCGATCCCAACCACCTGCATTACTACATTTGGCGGTGGTACGCGCAGATCGCCGGCGGTTCGGATGAAGTTATCCGCCACGCCATCGCTGAAGAAACCGGCAACGACATCACGGTCAAAGGGGCGGCCTTCACCGGTGAGGAACGTTACCGCATCTCATCGTGGAATCGCACGCGCGATCGTTTCACCGTCCTGGTTTATTCCAGCGGTGCCGATGGACAGACCTCGGCAACGGTGTCGATTCCGTCGACGATTCAAACTGGCAAGCACTACAACAACGATTTCTCGCAAATCAATTTTCGGGGCGAGGGTTTCGCAGACGGCGACACGTACATCGCTCGGATCATCACGAAGGACATCAGCATTGACGACGGCTCGGACGTCCAACCTGTCTACTTCGAAACGGATGCTGCTTCCGTCACCGGCGAGACGCTCACTGCGATCGTCCCCAAAATGAATCGATTCACCGCCATCGAATTCGTCGAGAATCCAGCCGAGCGGCTCTCGGACACCGTCGGCCAGTGATTAACGGTGAATCGTCCCGGTACCACGGGTCGGCAGAGCTGGAACCGAATCACCCGAATGGTTGC
Organism: Rhodopirellula sp.; assembly: GCA_024644085.1. GTDB lineage: Bacteria > Planctomycetota > Planctomycetia > Pirellulales > Pirellulaceae > Rubripirellula. The sequence goes on along the minus strand of JAHELS010000268.1, from coordinate 3,305 downwards.
TCCGCTGCAATTGCTTGAAAGTCTGGTATCTGCAGCGTCTAATGCCCCGCGAGGTTCTACACTGAACGCATCGCGGATAAACCAGATGAATGCTGAGAACCCGTCTCCTCCAGCTCCGGTGAATGTAATGAGATCAAGAGTTTTGACATTGGCCGCGCTGTGCGGTTTGACCTCCTTTGCGTTCGCCGATGAGCCGTCAGCCTCGACGCGCCCGGCGCAGGTTCCGGATGCAGCGGAATTAAAAACCACGCCTGATGAACTGCCTTCGGGGGTTCTAAATTTCAACGGGATGCTCGTCGGCCGATTGGCGGCGAAGGATGTCGAGAAAGGTTCCTTTGTCGTCGCAGTGGATGCAGTCGCTCGCGTTTGGCGAAACAGCAAGGCGGAGAATCCGAAATCCGTCGTGGGTAAAACGGTTGAAGTCACGGGTGTATTCGGTCGCTTCCTCGATGTATTGGTGACAACCCGCGAAGGTGAAACGCTGGAGTTCGAGTGCAAGCATGATGGCAATGCCTTGGTATTCCCCGGCGAATTGTTGAGAAAGGTTGCCGCCTATGACCCCGCGGATTATCCCGTCTTACCGGAGGCATTCCGCGGGTTTCGAGGTTCCGTGATTGCGGAAATCAAAAAGAAAGATCCCGAGACCTTTGAATTGATTGTCCAAATCGAAAAGGTCACCGACGTTTCGGGTGATAGCGGAGCGAAAGAGCCGGCAAGCATCGTGGGCAAGCAGTTAATGTTGGCAGGATTCTGGAATCGCAAAGAAACGTATCACGACTTGAAAGTCGGAGATCGAATCGAAGTTGGGATGCGGCACGTCGGCCGACAAAGTGACCATTTGATGGTCGACGAGTTTGTCCGCCGGGCCAGTGAGGCAGCGATTAAACGAACATCAGACAGCGAACCTGTTGCTGGAAATATGACCGGGGGTGCGCGGGGTTTCCGCGGGATGCTCGTCGGCCGGCTCGTAGAAAAGGATGTTGAACGGGGAACTTTCACCATCACTGTCGATGCGGTCCCGCGTGTTTGGAAGAACAACGAGTCATCAGCCCCGAAGGCATTCATTGGGAAAAACGTTGACGCTGAAGGTGTCCACGGCAAGATGCTCGATGCATTGGTTGTGGCACGGATCGGCGAGACGATCGAGTTCGGGGGTCTTCATGACGGCGGGGAAAGCCTGCGAGTCGTAGAGGTGCTTCGAAAGGTCGAGCCGGTCAAACCAGGCGACTACCCCGTGTTGCCCGACGAATTCAGAGGCTTCAGTGGTATGCTTGTCGGTCGGGTCGTGAAGAAGAACGAGCATCTTTGGGAGTTGATTGTCGAGATCGCCGCTGTCGAAAATGCTTTTGAAAAGAATCGTTCCCGAGATTCAGAAAGCATTGTTGGCAAACCGGTGATGCTGGGTGGATTCTGGAATAGAAAAGATGCTTACCACGACATTTCCGTTGGTGACAGAATCCGGTTCGGGGCCGAACATCCTCAGAAGCTCAGCGATCACCTCAGCGTTATCGAGGGAATTCGCAAGCTCGATGACTGATTCGCATCGGCTGATTGGTTTCTCTCAGAGGCAACTCGTGTGCGTCGATTGCTAGAAAAGTTCGTGATGGCTGCCCTGCTAATTGGCAGCGGCCAGTTGACGGCGGTAGGTAGCGAGAACACTCTCCCGCCTGCGGACGAGCGGTTCGGTGTGCCCGCGACCTCCGAAACACCCGATTTCCAACGGCATGTTGTGCCGCTCCTCGGTCGCCTGGGATGCAACGGCCGAAATTGCCATGGCTCATTCCAGGGACGGGGCGGCTTTCGACTATCGCTGTTTGGTTACGACTTCAAGATGGATCACGACGGCTTGACCGGAGACGCCACGGCCATCGACGGCAAACGGATTGATCGCGGGCATCCGCGCCAGAGCCTGATCTTGCAAAAGCCGACACTGGTGGTCGATCACGAAGGCGGAGAGCGGTTCGCATCCGATTCGTGGGAGTTCCGATTGATTCATCGCTGGTTGCAATCCGGCGCCCGCGATGCCGCGCAACCTCAGCAGCTTGAACGTCTGGAAATCGAACCTCGAGAGGTTTTACTGGGCGAACCAAGGGAGACGGCTCAGCTTCGGGTGGTAGCAGTATGGCAAAATGGCGATCGCGAAGATGTCACTCCCTTGTGTCGCTTCCGAACGAACGATGATTCCATTGCAACCGTGAACCGTAACGGGAAAGTCGCGTCCGTCTCCGCCGGTGACACTCACGTCGTGGCCTTCTATGACAACGGAATCGGTTCCGTCCCTGTGATACGTCCTTACCAATCGCGTGAATTTCAGCCGGCCGAGGTCACGTCCACAACTTCACCAATCGACCGGTTCGTCATTGAAAAACTCAACAAGCTGAGAATCGTTCCGTCACAGCTTTGCAACGATACAGAATTCCTGCGGCGGGTAAGCATCGATTTGACCGGCACCCTTCCTGCACCTGATGAAGTCAAGAGATTCTTGACAGACAATAGCGGCGACAAACGAACGCGAAAAATAGACGAGTTACTTGATCGATCGGCTTACGCAGCCTGGTGGACCAACAAGCTTTGCGACTACACGGGATGTAATCCTCAGCAGCAGGCGGAGCTTGGCCAGGAAGTCTCGGTGCAGTGGTACATGTGGATCTTTTCCCGATTGGAGGAGAACCTGCCGTACGATGAACTCATTCGGCAAATCGTACTCGCGCGAGGGCGGCACCCGGAACAGTCTTTTGATGATTATGCGAAGGAAACGTCGTCTTACTTTGTAGACGATTCAGGAATCACTTTCGCGAAACGCGAAACAATGCCGCATTACTGGACGCGTCGAAGCATGCAGGAACCGGATCGGGCGGCCGAAGCATTCGCTCACAACTTCCTGGGGATCCGTTTGCAGTGCGCCCAGTGTCACAAACATCCGTTTGCGCAATGGACGCAGGAGGACTACGGGGAATTCAGTCGTTTTTTTGAGAACGTGAAGTTTGGCGTCAGCCCGGAGAGCCTTGAATCCTATCGAACACTGGCGAAACAGGTCGGCATGAGCGTGCGCGGAGATGACGGGGCGCCGGTCCGCAATGAAGCCCTTGGAAAACTCGCCGGCGGAAAAGTCTATCCCTGGCGGGAACTTTACATCGAGGAACGTGACGCGCTCGATACGGTGAGTTTGCTGCGAAGCGGCTCGGTCACGCTCGAAGGAAACAAGGATCCGCGCCAACCGATCATGCAGTGGATGCAACGTCCCGATAATCCCTGGTTCGCCAAGGCGTTCGTCAATCGAGTTTGGGCTTCCTATTTCCATCAAG
>JAHELS010000267.1 GCA_024644085.1 Rhodopirellula sp. | reverse complement strand
TCGAATCTTTCTCCATCTATTTGACTTCCTGAATGACAACACGATAGCCGACGAAATCTGCAGGATAGGGTCTCGACTTCGGTTGTGTGGTTTTCTTGACGGTTACCTTCAGGTACTCCGGGGGGCTCACCCACGAGCCTCCGCGCAATTCTCCGTTGCTCGTTTGTTCCCAGACGTTGCCGAAGATATCGTGCAGCCCCCAGGGATTGGGAGCAAAGCTGCCCACCGGAGCGAGTTCGGCGTAGCCATCGTTCAATTTGGGATCGGCGTATTCGTAGATGTCGTCGCCAGTTTCAAAGAGTGCTCGGTCTGCGAAATTCGCGTGCTCGGGAAGATCGGCGGCGCGGGCGAAATAACGATCTCCTTCAGAACCGGCGTGGGCGGCGTATGCCCATTGCTCCGGGGATGGCAGAGCGTATTCCCAACCACGCGGCAGGCGGCCTGCTTTGCGTTCGCTGTCGGTCATGGCTTGCATTTGCTCGACGAGATCGCCTTGCTTCAGAAAGTTTGTGGGATCATTCCGATGCGCGCCTTTTGCTCCGCGATCAAGCCTGACCGGATGCTTGCTTTGCGGCGTTTCATATTTGCCAATCCAGAAACCCGGTTCGCTGCGGCTTTCCGGACACCAGCAGAAAACCGTGCCGTCGGGCGAGACCCATTCGTCGCCTGCCTTCCTGCCGCGAACGAGGTTTGCCGGCGGAGTGATCGCGAGTGAAACAGGTTCTGAAATGGCGTTCGGCTCACAAGTCGACAGCTTCCAGCGAATCGCCGCGTTCAGCCATGGTTCTAACTTTGAAGCCGTCGATTCAGCGAGCCTCTTCGCAATCAGCCCGGGTTTCTCGCTCCAGGTGTTGGGCGTCACTGCAAAACCCAGCCACAGATCGTCGGGGAGATTGTCCAGCGCGTTGAGCCCTATCGGTCCGCGGCCTTCATCAAATCCAGGAGGAACTCCTTTCCCGCTGTCAATCAGAATGATCGTGTTCTTTGCGGCAGAGCCAGTTGCTATCAGTTCGATGACCTCGCTGAGAACAATGGCCTTTCGGTTTCCTTCCGTTGTGAGCAGCAGGGATTGAGCGACGTCCTGGGAATCTCTCACTGTCATCGAGTGACCGCCGAAATAAATCAGCGCGGTGCCATTGATCGGCGTCGATTTGATGAACGCATTGATGACGCTGCGCTGCTCATCGCGGGTGCGATCCAAAGCAGTGGTGACCCGGAAATCCCGTCCCTTCAGCAACTTCGCGACGGTTTTCGCGTCCTGCTCAACTGTTGGCAGAGCGGCTTTCCCTTCGTAACTGCTGTTGCCGATGACCAGCGCGACACGGTGATTCGCGAAAGCGGGATTCGCAAACATCAGCCCCGTAAAGACCAGGAGACAGAACAAATAGAGGACGTAACGTCTCACGTCAGAATCTCCGTTAGCGGTCCTTCCTGATCGACATCTTGCAAGGCAAGATCCGGTAATCCAAACCGCTCGCGGCGATCTCCAACTGCGTGAAGCAACGCGGTATAAAAATTCGCCACAGTCCGGTGGCCTGTCTGGCCATACCAGGGATAACGCAAATAGCGACCGGCCGTTTTCAGGCGTCCGCCCAGATCACCAATCACGATCATGGGCCACTCGTACGCCTGGGCGTGATGTCGATCGGCGGCGTCGGAAAAATAAACAATCAGCGTGTTGTCCATCATCGTGCCTTCGCCTTCGGGAATGGACTCCAGCTTGCGAACAAAGGCGGCGAGCTTTTCGCAGTGTCGGCGTCGAGTGCGAATGTGCAATTCGTTAGCGGTCGTTGATTGAATCGTTTTCTGATGTCCGACTTCGTGTGCTGGAATCGGACCGTCAGCAAGACCGAGTTCTGAACCGTCGAACGACACGCCGACCTTGTTTCTGCCCGCGCCGGATGAAACCGTAATCACGTTGGTAAGCCCCGCGATGAACGCTGCGGCAGCAATCTCGAACTGAGCTTCCATTCGCTCGAAGGCAAAGGAGTCAGGACCAAACCGTTCCGTGATTTCCGGAGCGGACTGTGTAATTCGCTCCTGCAGTTTCATGAGGGAGCCCTGTCGTTTGTGCATCGACTCGAATGCGTTGAGGTAATGATCCAGCTTCTGCTTCTCCGAACCGTCCAGTCGTTGCTGCATCCTTCTGACATCGTCCGCAAGGAAATCGAGTAACTGTGTATTGGCATTAAACCTGTTCCGTTCGGCCGGAGCACCGCTAAGACTGAACAGCGTTTTGTGAGCCTTCAGTGGATCGCATTGCGTCGGCAATGGAATGCCCTTACTGCGAACCGAGACGTTGTAAATTATCGACGTATCCGGTTCGGTTTCGACGCCCAGTCCTGTGTGAAAGAAGATGCCCGGCAGTGCTCGGGCCATCGCGGCGTCGATCGTTTCGGCATAGGCGTCTTTGGGACTGGGGAAACAGCCCAGTGCGCCCATCCCGCAGCCATGATTCCCCAGCGCGATGCGCCCCGAGAGACCGTGAATGAACGACAACCGCTTTGTGAACGGCTCAAGCGGCGCGACGGACGCGGCAAATTTGTGTCCGGCAAGCGAGCGGTCCTCAAGGGTGCCAGGTTTCTGTGGACGTTCAATGCCTGCGGGCTGAATTTGATCGGGATACATCCCGTTGCCCTGAACGAAGAACAGCACTCGCGCAGGTCTGGCCTTCGCATCAGTCACCGCTTCAAGCTGTCGCAGAAATGGAGCAAAGAACACACCACCGGCACCAAGCGCAGCGCCGCGAAAAAACGTTCGACGGGGAATCAATCGAAGATTCATTGCTTTGAATACCTTTTCAGAAAGTCGGCCGGCCAGGGATCATGCCCTCGCGGAATATCGGCTTCGGGAAGTTTCAGATGACGACCGATCGAACCGCGATCGAACGGGCTGTGCTGATCCCAGACGTGATTGGTAGCCTGCCACTGCACATCGCATTTAGGCAGAGCAAGACGTGCTTTTGCGAGTTTCGTTTCTGGAATGGGATTGCCCTGAAGTTTGACCTTCTTAAGTTCGGTCAGGCCGTGCAACGCCGAAACATCGGTGATCGGATTCACATAGCAACTGATGAATTCCAGCCCGGTCAATCCGGCAAGCGGCGACAGATCAGCGACTTCGTTTCGGGCGAAGGTCAGCCACCTGAGTTTCTTCATTTTCGCAACAGGAGCGAGGCTCTTCAGGCGATTGCCCGTGAGTTCCAGTTTGTCGATCTCAACGGCATTGGCCAACGAAGAGATGTCGGTCAAGTCGTTGTAATCCAGTCGAAGGTTCTTCAACTTCGTCAACTTCCGAAGCGGCAAGATATCGACGAGCCCTTTTCCCTGAAGGTTGAGAAATGTGACGCGGTCGTAATCGGCCTGAGTCAATTCGTCCTCGGGTTTTCGAATTCGTTCGCGAATCGAAGCGATGATTGCTGCGTGAGACTCCTGCACGGTGAGAACGCGATAAGGGACAATCGCCTTTTTCTTTGCGTAGTGGGATTCGCCAGAATTCCTGAGCTGCAAGGAATTCTGGCGAATTCCACTACGAGCAGGCGAGCGTATGAACGTTTTACCCGTGCCGCCTTTGCCGACGAATCGCAGCAGGAACGAATCCGAGGAAAGCAGAGATACAACCAGAGCCTTGAAGCTGCCGTTGTTTTTTCGATAAGCAGCATGGGCTCGCTGTAGGGTCGCGGCATCGCCCAGAGTTTCGTTTCGGCCCATGAAATAACGGAAGACGTGACGAACAAAAACCTGTTCGACGTGCTCAGAATTCGCCAGCCGTTGCATCAGATCGATCGGAGAGGTGACCTCGCGCCGTTCCAGATCGCCGCCGACCAACGAAATGGCTCCGGTTGTGTCGACGGGTCGCCCCCGCTCTGTCCGCTGACGCCGACCGTAGTGCGTGAATTGTTCGAAAGGCAGACCGAGCGGGTCCATCTTCTTATGGCAACGCCAACACGTATCCGATTTGGTCGCCGCGACAAGCCGTTCTCGAAATTGCTGATGCTCGTTCTCCGGGACCTTCGCGTCGACACAAATTGGGACGTCCGGAATCGTTCCGCCGAGCAGATGCGTGCGAATCCATTTGCCGCGCTGCACGGGATGATTATCAAAGTTCCCACTCCACGCCACGAGCCAGGCCGGGTGCGTTAATACTCCCGCCCGCTGACCTTTCGGCATCACGACGGGCTGCTTCTCGGTCCAGACCCAATCGCGCGGCAGACCGTACAGGGTCGCGTATTCGGGATCGGATTTGACAGGGTTATTCCCGTTGCCTGGCTGCCGCATGCTGGGTTGGAAAGCGGTCTTGTCTTTATCATAGTCGATATCAACAAAGTACCGATCGGTGGTGAGCAATTCGCGCAATACCTGGCGGTCTTTGTCAACAATCGACCGGATCAACCGTTCGAGATCCTGTACTAAGAGATGGGGAAGATGATATCCGCGATCGGGCTTGTCTTTAAAAACTTCGAGCGCGTACGGATAGTGAAAGAACTCGCGGAAGAATTCGGTCACACGCGGATTTCCGAAGCGGGCCGGCGGATTCTCAAGTCGTCGTTTCACGTGGGCCGCGACATCCGCCTTTGTTGCCAACTCTCCATTACCTGCCGCTTCGATCAATTGAGCATCAGGGGAATCACCCAACGCGTAGGAAATAGCCAGTGCGATTTCCATTTGAGATAACCGAACCCGCCCATACTTATCAGCCGTGCCTTCTCCGAGTTCTTCGCGAAACAGTGTCTCCGGCCGCATATAGACCGCCATGAGCAATCGCTCAGCAGCCACTTGCCGCCCGTTTTCTTTAGCAACGGCGTGATAGAACCGAACGAATCTCTCGAACTCATCATCCTCAGGTTTCCGACGTAATAGTTCGAGAAAGGTTTTCTGAATGACGAACTTCAGCGTTTCATCGGTTGGGCCTTCCGGCTTCTCTGTCAGCAGGTTGAGCGGGAACTGGGAACGTACCGGGACGATTTTCTCAGCATTGGACAGCAGCATTTCCGTTGTTGGTTCATCGATAAAATATCGCGCTGCATAATCACGGAATCCCGCTCCATCTCTCAGCACCAGCGGATCTGTCAGACTGTGAGATCGTCTTAGACGCTGGTCGCCAACGGGCAGATTGCCGTAAATCTTCTGCCGCAATCGCCAGATCCTCGGCGGGCCGGGAATCACCGGTTGCCCGGCCGACTCCGAAAACAGAGCAGCGTGATCGACGTAGTTTCCAAACGCTGGCAACTTCAGCTTTTCCTCGATCGGATATCCGGGCTGTTGAGTTTCCAGCAGCTTTCCGCGAATCCAATTGACGAATGCCTTACGTTCAAGGGCCGAGGGTTGGTCAGCATCTTCTGGTGGCATGTCATGAAATTTGACTCGCTCGAAGATCATGCGCCACGTTTCGAAATCCTTACCGCCGCCAACTTTCGCATCGATCTGTTCCAGCGAAAGGTTGCCTTCTGTGGCTGAGTCATCGTGGCAGTCCAGACAATAGCGACCGAAGAATGGAACGATTTCTTTCTCGAATCTCGAATCATCCGCCGCTGCGAAGGATCCAATGGCGAAAAAAACGAAAGAGAGGCAGGCAGTCGTCTTACTGTTGTACTGTTTCATGATGACAGCGTTTCGCATATCTTTGCCGTGTATTGTGATTACGAGTGGCAGGGCAGATCAAAACCAGGAAGTTGATTTGCGGTCCTGGCTAAGCTTCTCCAGATTGTTGAGATGATGTGTCTGCCTTGATTGGAGTGACTTCAATTCAGCCTGGAGTTTTTCGCGCTCATTCGCGTCTAAGTCATTGGCTTGTAACTGTTGGTTGAGCTTTGCGATCTTTTCTTTGTCATCTGCGATCCACTTTTCTAGCTCTTCGGCTCGGGTCTCGTAGACTTCTTCCATCTTCCAGGCTCCGACCTTTTCCAGATAGGCATCTAGTCTGCCTACCATATCGGATGTCTTTTCCGGCATCGTTTTTGAAAGGTCATTAGATTCACCCATGTCGCGGGCGACATTGAAGAGCTTGATTTCTCCCGAGTTGAGATGACGCATCAGTTTGTAGTCGCCGTCTCGATAAGATGTGATCGGAACGGTGTAGTGAGCGGGAAAATGAAACACGAGTCCGGTATCGCGTTTGGCGAGTTTGCCGTCGTTGCCTTGTTCCAGCACCGGACGCAGACTGATGCCGTCAAGATCGTCGGGCAACGCAGCAGTGCTGCCAGCAAGATCATGCATCGTCGACAGGTAGTCCCACTGCGCCACCGGCTTGTCACATTGAGAATTCGCGGCGATTCCAGGACCGGCGACAATCATCGGTATCCGCAAACCGCCTTCCCACATCTTCGCTTTGCCGCCCTGCAGGGGAGCGTTGCTTTGGCCGCCACCGTTGTCGGATGAGAAGATGACGTAGGTGTTCTCTTCCAGTCCTTGAGCTTTCAGTTCGTCGAGTACCATGCCGATGGATGAATCCATGTTTTCCATCATGGCTGCGTAGTTGGCCGTTTCCCAAATGGCACGCAGGTTTTTCGGCATTTCGTCGGCGTTCTTATCGAACCTTGAAATGTCAGGCACGCCGCCAGCGATGCCACGCTGTTCCGCGAGAATACGTAGATACTTCTCCCGCGTACTCTTCAGCGAAGTGTTGCGAACGTGAACGGCATAATGGGACACCATCATGCAGAACGGCTTCCTGTCTTTGCCGCGTTCTTTCAGGAAGTCGTTTGCAGTTCGCGCCAGACTGAAGACGCGTTTGGGATCGTCGGCGGGGATGGGGGTCTTTGTCGTGGGTTCCCACCAGTCACCATGAGCATTCCCATTCGGATGCTTGTGGATGAAGTCGGTGACGTCGTATCCGTGATCCTTGAACCATTTCAACGGGGTGCACCCCTTGCCGAAGAACGCCGTCACGTAGCCCTTGTCGGCTTCCTTGAGCATTTCCGCGATAGAAAGCTTCTTCTCGAAGTCCACCTGTTTCTTGTTCATGACCACGTCGTGAATCGAAACGCAACCCACGCGGGCCGTGGTCATGCCGAACTGAATGGCGGCACGGGAAGAGGTACAAACGGGCGAGGGACAATACGCATTGGAAAAACGCATGCCCCGTTTGGCGAGTTTCTCGATATTGGGTGTCTGATGCAGCTTGTGCGCCAGTTCGGGCCGGTCCTTCATCATCGGAACGCTGGTCTGGGTGTAACCCAGATCGTCTGCGTAGATGATGACAAAATTAGGAGCCTGATCCGCGCGAAGCGATAAAGGTGCAAGAGCGAATAGCGTGACGAATAGTGCTTTGGTTATGTTGTTCATGATTTTTCTCTAGGAAGTAAGCGTCCGGTTCGTGTAGTGGCATTCGCCAAACTACGATCGCTCACGGCTTTTCATGGAGAACTTGTTCCAGCGTGAGGTCCACCCATTCGGCTTCGACGCTTTCTTCGGCTTCCTTTTTGGGTGAGCCTTCTCTCCACGAGTACGATTTTACGTGCAGTCGGGTCTTCGCCTTGTTGAGCGCGTTCTTCTTGAGTTTCTGGTTCAGCTCCTTCAAAAGCGCCCCTTGTTGCGTTTCGAGGTCGGACGGGTTGTCTTTTTTCAACTGGGCCACTTTCTTGCGAAAGGCGTCCTTGGCTTGGCTGCTGTGTCGGTCCATGGTCTTGTACAAAGCTTCACGGACCTG
>JAHELS010000062.1 GCA_024644085.1 Rhodopirellula sp. | reverse complement strand
ATCTCTCTTGGCCTGGTCTATCGTCCCGGTGGACCCAAGGGCGGTGGCCGCTATTGCCGTCCGATGTTTGATGTTGCCGACAACGGCACCTTCATGCTCGACCGCCTGTAATCAGGCTTCGTCGCAAGTGTAGTTCGGTTGCCCAATCAAGAACGCGAAGCATTTTCTCGGTTGGGACAAACCAGCCACACTGAGCAGGTTTTCTCGTTTGGGACAAACGAGCCACACTGAGCAGGTTTTCTCGTTTGGGACAAACGAGCCACACTGGGCAGGTTTTCTCGGTTGGGACAAGCCAGCCGCTCTCACCACTCGCCCTTGCTCCCAAACTTCTCTTTGGTTGCTTTTCCGAATTGACGGCCTGCTTCGTTGATTCGTTCCACGGCCTCTTCGCTCGACAAGCCAGTACAACTTCTCGCCGCGGGGATGACGGTGTTGCACTCGTTGTTGTCCATGAACAGTGCCGCATCGAGAAGTTTTGGTTCGTCCTCTTTGGAAATCGCCAGAAACCCGTGCTTGTCGGCATGAACGAGCTGGCCCGGCGATAGGGTGCGGCCAAAGACCTCGACCGGGCAATCCCAACGGACCGGCACGACGTGCGCGTGTCCGACGCAAAGCCGACGCGCGATCGCCTTGAATCCGGCATTGGTCATCTCGTCGACGTCGCGGATCGCCCCGTCTGTGATCGTTCCCACACATCCCAGCGCGCGATGCATGTTGCTGTTTACCTCGCCCCACAAAGATCCGATCACGCGCGGTTTGTCGAGATCCTGTACGACCACGATCTTCGGACCGGGAACCGATGCAACGTACCGACGATACTCCTCCGAAGCCGTCGCTTTTTTCTTGTGCCCGGGATTGGATGCTTCGATCACAACGGTCACCGCGTAACCGACCATCGGACCCATTTGAGGCATGAAATCGCGTGTCTCTTCCAGATTGAATCCATCGGCGGCGATGTCACCGCGAGTGATCTGTTCCCAGCCGTTGTAGATCGTCGGTGTGTTCCAACGCTTGAGCTTTAGAAGATCGGCGTGAGTAAGAGTCATGGCGCACCGGTAAAGAGAAAGGTTTGCCCTGCGACTCCGCTTGCCGGACATCGAACGAATTTCAATTCAATCGCCCCACGAGCGGAGTCGCGGGTTACCGGTACGCGTCTCGGAGTACCTGCATTGTGTGCCGCACAGGTATCGAAGACCCGCGTTTGGCCAGGTGCGTTCTCAGCTGCGTCATGCAACCAATGTTGCCGGTTGCGATGACATCGGGATTTGTCGCCACGACATTGTCGACTTTCTGTTGTCCGAGCGAATCGGCGATCTCCGGCTGGTCAATGTTGTACGTTCCGGCCGACCCACAGCACAAATGGGGGTCCGCGATTTCGCATATTTCGACACCCGGAATCATTCGAAGCAGGTTGCGGGGTTCAATCCGAACTCCCTGAGCATTGGCCAGGTGACAGGCGTCGTGATACGCGACACGAAGCTTTCGGTCTCGATCGGGGAGGGGCTGCAAGTCGCCAAGTCGTGCGAGGAACGCAGAAACATCGTGAACCTTTTTGCAGAATTCCACCGCGCGCGCTTGATCGGCCGTGCCCTTGAGAATCAAGTGATATTCGTGCATCCCTGAACCGCACCCCGCCGCATTGGTGATGATGGCATCAACGTCGGTGGGAAAGGCGTCAAGATTCGCCGCGGCGAACGATTGAGCCGAGCGATGGTTGCCAACATGCCAGCTGAGGGCTCCACAACATCCCTGGCTCGGTGGCACGACAACTTCGACGCCGTTGCGAGTCAACACGTCGATCGTCGCGGAGTTGATGTCCGGATCGAGTACGCTTTGCGCACATCCGATCAACAGCGCCACGCGAGCCCGCGTTTCGCCGACCGCGGGATTGATTTCATCCCAGCGCTGCTTCGCAGGCAAACTCGGCGGCAGAAGATCGAGCATCACGCGTAACGATGGCGGCAGCAGAAATGCGAAAGGCTTGGCCATTTTTCCAGTCCGTGCCGCCAAAGCGAAACGACCCGGATACGGAAGCGTCATTTGTGTGATCATTCGCCGCAGCTTCTCGCCTAAAGTCCGCTTCCGTTGTTCTTCGGCCATCGCGCGAAACGGGCTGATCAAGTCACGGTAGGGAACACCCGACGGACACGCCGGCTCGCAAGCAAGACAACCGAGACAAGGATCGATGTGCGGTAACGCCGTTTCAAGCGCCAGCTTCCCTTCAAGGACTTCCTTCATCAACACGATGCGTCCGCGCGGCGAGTCCGCTTCCTGGCCCAATTCCTGGTAGGTCGGACAAGCGGCCAGACAAAAACCACAATGCACACAAGTGCTGATGGCCGACGCCATTTCATCGCCTAGCGGCGGATGCTTTTCAGGTTGGATCTCGTGAAGCATCGTTTCAAAACCCGGGGAATTTTGCGGGCGGGTCCATTACCGATTTGACAGCCACTTCGATGTCGCTGGAAATCCATCTTCCGATCCGCGGCTGGCAGTCTCGGCCACGAATGACCAATCCGGCTAGCTCGCGCGAACATAATTCCTCGTCAAGAGATCTCAGCAACTCATCGCTGTCGAGGAGAATCCACAACACCGCCCCCGCCACGCTCCAATGAAGCGACGCGGTTTCCGCGAGCGTGTCGAATAGTTCGAGGGCCGCGGCGTGAGTCGTTGGCACCTTGACCGCGATTGGCGATTGCTTTTCGGTCCAGCTCAATTCGCGGACCGCTCGCCAGTAGTCACAGGGCGAAGACAAATCGCTGACGTCGCCGCCCCACAGCGAACCGATCTCGTCGGCGACAGCCCGGTTGGCCTCGTCGGGACCCGCTAACCGCAAAGCAACCGACTGCACCGATGGCCGGTAATCAATCGCATCGAGTTCCCAGCGGCTCGAAGCCGCTACGGCGATTCGATCGATGGCTTGCCGGTGTGATTCACACGCTATCCCGAGCGTGCATGTTGCGACCGGCCGAGGAAACACTTTGAAACTCAATTCGGTCATCACGCCGAAACGGCCGAGGCTGCCAACCATGAATTTCGGGATATCGAAACCGGCGGCATTCTTAACGACCTTGCCGCCCGAGTTGATCTGTTTTCCATCACCGCTGAGAAATTGAACACCCAGCAAAAAGTCGCGGATTCCACCGTAACGAAATCGTCCGGGACCGGACATTCCCGATGCGACCGTTCCCCCGATCGTTCCGCCCGCGTGGACGAGCATGGGATCGAACGGCAAGTACTGTCCTTTTTCAGCAAGCGCCTCTGCGATATCTGAAACCAATGTGCCGGCGCGTGCGGTGAACGTGAACTCGGAAGGTTCGTAAGTGATGATTCCGGAAAGTGCTCGAAGTGAAACCAGTGTCGCGCCTTCGGCGGAACTCAACGACGGTTTCGTGCGGTTGCCGACTGCCAACGAGCATGCGTGCTCATGCAGCACTGACTGCAACTCATCGTGACTTTCAGGCGCGATCACAGCATCATTCACGGCTGATCACCCCCGCTTTTTCCAGCGGGTGCAAGCCGACCGACGATAACGCCGGCGCCTCTTTGCCGGGAAACATCTTACCGGGATTCGCGATCAATTTCGGATCGAACGCGCGCCGAAGCCGGTCCATCAATTCGACGGTTGGAGCGTCAAACATCTCGGGTAGAAAATCCCGCTTTTCCATTCCCACGCCGTGTTCACCCGTGATCGATCCACCCATCTCGATGCAAAGTCGCAACAATTTCGCTGCCAACTCTTCGGCCCGGTGCAGCGCTCCTTCCTGTTTTCCGTCAAACATGATCAACGGATGAAGATTACCGTCGCCCGCGTGAAAGACATTTGCAACGCGGATGCCGGCTTGCTGGGACAATTGTTGGATCCGCACGAGCGCTTCACCCAATCGTTTGCGCGGCACGACCCCGTCTTGAACCAAGAAGTCCGGGCTCAAGCGACCCACTGCCGAAAACGCCGACTTGCGACCTTTCCAAATTGATAAGCGGTCCGCTTCGTCCACCGCGACCCGCTGGGCGAAGGGGTTGGTTTGCACCAGCAATTGATCCAAACGCTCGCGTTCATAAGCAATCTTTTCCCTCGGCCCCTCCAGTTCGACGATCAACACAGCCGCCGCACCCGGCGGGTAACCGCAGGCAACCGCCGCTTCGGCCGCTTCGATCGAAAGCGCGTCCATGATCTCCAGCGCACCGGGCAACAATCCGGAATCGATCACTGCCGAGACCGCGTCGCCGGCCGCCTGCAACGAATCGTAGCCGACCAATACCGTGTGAAACATTTCCGGTTTGGGAAGCAATCGCAGCGTGATTTCCAACGCAACACCGAACAGACCTTCGCTGCCGACAAACAGCCCAGTGAAATCGGGGCCGACCGATTCAACACTGCGGCCGCCAAAGGTGACCACTTCGCCGGTCGCCAGAACGGCCTTGCAACCGATCACGTGGTTCGAGGTCATGCCATATTTCAAACAGTGCGCTCCGCCCGAGTTAAACGCGACGTTGCCGCCAATCGTACAAATACTCTGGCTCGACGGATCGGGCGCGTAGTACAAACCGTGCGGGCCGGCCGCGTTGCTGACGTGCTGGTTCACCACGCCCGGCTCGACCACCGCGATCCGTTCATGCGGATCAAGATCGATGATTCGATTCAAGCGGTTCAACGCAATCACAATGCCATCGGCGACCGGCAACGATCCGCCCGACAAACTGGTTCCGCTGCCCCTGGCGACGAAGGGGACGCCGTGATCGTGACACCACCGCACCGCTGCGATGACTTCTTCGTTTGACTCGGGGATCACCACGGCTAACGGCTTTGCCCGGAACGCGGTCAATCCATCTGACTCAAACGCCGCCTGGAATGCCGCATCGCGAACGAAACGCTGCTGGGGAAAAATCGATGCGAGTCCGTCGATGGATGTCATGCAGCGTTCAAGACCTCGGCGGATTCATGTTCGTAGGTTCACAACCGATAGGCGACGGACGGGCCGGACACGCGTAACGTCGACAAAACGCGGAAATAGAAAACTGATTGGTTCACGCCAAACAATCTTCGAGCGCCGCGATCAAAGTCCCGACATTGCGACGCGTCGCCCCGTGACCCATCAGCCCGATGCGCCAGGCCTTTCCAGCAAAAACGCCCAATCCACCACCTATTTCTATATCGTACTCGTCCAACAGCCGCCGGCGGATCGCACCCTCGTCGATGCCATCTGGAACGGAAACACAATTCAACGTGCAGAGTGAGTTTTCAGGGATGTACTGCAAACCCAATTTTTCCAGGCCTTCCCGAAGCAATAAGTGCATTTCGCGGTGACGGTTGACCCGATTCTCAAGGCCCTCTTCGAGCACGATCGCAAGCGCTTCGCGAAGCGCATACACCATGTTGATCGGCGCGGTGTGATGGTAGGCGCGTCCGCCCCCGCCGGTGTAATAGTTTTTCAACATCGAGACGTCGAGGTACCAGCTTTGCACTTTCGATTTCCTCGACTCCATCTTTTCAATCGCTCGCGGTGAGAACGAAACCGGGGCGAGACCTGGCGGACACGAAAGGCACTTCTGCGTGCCGGAATAGATCGCGTCGATCCCCCAATCGTCCACCTTCAATTCATGTCCTCCGAGTGATGTGACCGCGTCGACGGCTAACAACATTCCCGCGTCGTGGACAATCTTCCCTAGCGATGTCAAATCCTGATGAGCACCGGTGGACGTTTCAGCATGGACGATGCCAACCATCTTCGCGTTGGGATACATGGTGACCGCTTCGGCAAGGGACTCTTCGGTGAACGTCTCACCCCACGGGACTTCGATGGCATGAACCGTCGCGCCGGCCCGCTCCATGTTGTCCTTCATGCGTCCGCCGAAAACACCGTTGATGCAAACGATCACTTCGTCGCCCGGCTCGAGAAGATTGACGACGACCGCTTCCATTCCAGCCATCCCTGTCCCCGAGACCGGGAATGTCAACGCGTTGCTGGTTTGAAAAACCTTGCGCAACATCTCGCAAGTCTCGTCCATGTACCCGATGTACTGAGGATCGAGGTGCCCGAGCGTCGGAGCGCCGATCGCCCGCAAGATGCGATGCGGCACGGTGCTGGGCCCAGGCCCCATCAGGATTCTTTCGCGTGGATTCAGTTGTACAGTCATGAGTCTCAATCAATCAAATGTATTCCCGGTCGCCCCAACCGAGGAGTTAATTGTGGCTCGGTTGTCCCAACCGAGATTTGTAATCGGGTTCGTCGTTCGCTGGGGACAAACGAACCACACCGGGAAACATTGACAACCGAGCCATTACCCTGTCACGCCAGGAACATCCCCAGCACTCCCGCCACAAGAATGTAATACAGAAAGACGAAGAAGGTTATCCGTATCACATCCCCCTCGCGGCCAGTCAATCCGACGACCGCACACGCAGCGACCACATTGTGAACGCAGATCACGTTCCCGGCCGCTCCGCCAACCGCTTGTAAAGCGACCACCCACACCGGATCGGCGCCGATTCTTTCGGCGACACCGAACTGGAACAGCGAGAAAGTCATGTTGCTGATCGTATTACTGCCCGCGACGAAGGCGCCCAGCCCGCCAATCAGTGACGCGAAGGCGGGCCACGCATCGCCGGCGATCGACGCGACGCTGCCGGCCAGCACATAGGGCATTTTCTCCAGCCCGGCATCGCCCCCTTCCGAATTCAAGAAGACCTGGACCATCGGTACGGCGAACAACAGCGCGACCGATGCCGAGGCGAGCATTCGGCTCGATCGCGCGAAGGCACGGCCAATCGCGGCCCCATTCATTCGGTGCACTACCGCTGTGACCAAGCAGGCGATCAGGAAGACGGTACCCGGCAAATACAACGGCTGGACCGGCTTGATTGTTACCGGCGTCGAGAACAACTCTTTCGTCATCGCCGGATCGGTCGGCAACGCGATGGACTTCAATGTATCGCCTATGCCAAGAATCGGCAGCCGTGTGATGACCAACAGGCATGCGATCACGAGATACGGTAACCAGGCTTTCCAGAGTGACAACGTTTGGTTCGCTTCTTCGAGCTTGATTTCTACTGCGCCGTGCCACGATTCTTCCCACCGAGACAAATCCTCGAAGTCCCAAGGCGGTCCCTCGGGCAATAAAAAGCCTCGCCGTGCCGCCGGCACAACAATCGCCAGCCCCACAAGCGACCCGAGCAGCGATGGAAACTCCGGTCCCAACAGGTGCGCGATCGCCACGTATGGCAAGGTCATCGCAAGGGATGCGAATAAAGCAAACTTCCAGATCTGTAATCCGTCTGAGAAGCTGCGGCGCGGTCCAAAAAAACGCGACATGATCGCGACCACGAACAAGGGAATCAACGTGCCGGCAACCGCATGTAAAATCGCGACCTTCGCACCGATGATCGGCAACAACTCTGTCCAATCGCTGAGCCCAATTCGGCTGGCAAACTCAACAACTTCCGGTTTTCCATCGAGACCTCCGCTGACTCCAACCAGGATCGGAGTACCCACCGCTCCGAAAGAAACCGGCGTCGATTGAATCAACATTCCCGAAACCACGGCGCTCTTGGCGGGAAACCCAAGGGCCACCAGCAGCGGCACGCAAACCGCCGCCGGTGTACCAAATCCTGCGGACCCTTCGATAAATGACCCGAATAGCCAAGCCACGATAATGACCTGAACCCGGCGATCCGGCGTGATGTTCGTGAACCCCCGCCGAATCACCGACAATCCGCCGCTCTCGCTGAGCATGTTCAAAAGCAAGATCGCGCCGAAGATGATGTACAGCAACGTGAATGTGATGACCAATCCGTTCAACGTTGCCGCCGCAACCTGTTTGGCACTCAGTTGCCAGTACAACAGCGCGACAAGCACGGCGGTAAAATAAGCCAACGGCATTGCCTTGGCGGCAGGCCAGCGTAGCCCAACGAGAAAAACACCAACGACGATGATCGGCGCAAGCGAAAGAACGGGAGCGATCAAGTCAGCCATCAAGAACGCTTTCGGGTTGAGGTCGAGACAGCCCGTGCCAAGACAGTCGGCGAGCAAATGACGCCTTGGCGCAATATTGTAGGAGCTGCGCGCGATCCAAGTTGCGATCGCCCCGATTAGGCGATGACTTTCTCATGCACCATCAAAAACTTCGTCGTTGACGAGGTTGGGCGGTCGTTGACCATGGCAAGCGGCCAAGCAGTTCGCGACCGCCATGTTCCCCATTTTTGTCCGCGTTCCCATTGTCGCACTGCCGAGGTGCGGCGCCAGCACGGCGTTGGGCAATTTCAACAATTCAGGTTCAACCGCGGGTTCGTTTTCGTAGACGTCCAATGCAGCGACGGCAATCATTCGCTCTTTGAGTGCCGCGAAGAGCGCCTTTTCATCGATCACCGCGCCGCGAGAGGTGTTGACAATGCAGGACGTCGGTTTCATCAACGACAATTGATCGCGGCCAATCAAGTGGCGCGTCTGATCATTCAAAGCGACGTGGATCGAAACATAATCGCTACCGCGAAGAACCTCGTCCATTTCGGCATAGGAAACGCCGAGATCTGATTCTTCTTCACTGCTCAGCCGCGTGCGGTTCCAATAGATCACATCCATGTTGAATCCTTTCGCGCGAGGGACCATCGCGCGGCCGATTCGCCCCATTCCGATCAAACCAAGCGTCGCACCGGTCACGTCGCCACCGAGAAACTGCAAAGGGCCCCAGCCTTCCCAGCGACCGGTTCGCATGAACGTGTCGCCCTCGACGATCCGCCGCGCAGCGGACATCAAGAGTGCGAATGCCATGTCGGCCGTCGTATCAGTTAGCACTCCAGGCGTATTGGTCACGGCGATCCCTCGCCGAGTCGCCGCCGCGAGGTCGATGTTGTTGAATCCGACTGCGAAATTCGCAACCACGCGCAAGCTCGGATTTGCTGCAAGGATCTCGTCGTCAATCGTGTCGTTCAAGAGGCAAAGTAAACCGTCGACACCCTGAACACCTTCGACAATCTCCTTTTTCCCGAGCACGCGATCTTCGGTATTCATCGTAAGAATCGAGTTGGCGCGCAACTGATTCATACTTTCGGGAGGGAGTTCTCGCGTGAGAAAAATCTTGGGTCGGTCGTTCATCAGATCGATTCAGGGAACGAGAGTGGGTTCGAGTCCCGCCATTGTTCTTAAGCGAACGACGTCCAAATCGCGAACTTCGTTGACGATATTGGACCACAGAGAATTGAATCCGTAACCGCCATGGATCATTTCCTCGATCGCGTCCTTCTTGGTCCATCCCTGGACGACGACCCGATACGTTGCGCACACCAGCCCCGTGCGATCCGAACCGCGCCGGCAATGGACGAGCACCGGAGTTCTTTTCTCATTGGTCACAATCGCCAGAAAACGCACCAGATCTTCTTCGTCGGTGTTCCACGCCTTCATGTGGATGTGCGCGTAGACGAGGCGGGTGTCGCCAATCTCGTCGCGATCGGAGTGCAATGAACGTAAGTTCAAGATCGTCTCGACTCCGAGCCCCTTGAGTGATCGCATCCCTTGGGCTGATGGCTGCGCGCTTCGATAAAGCGTATCGCTGACTTGAAACAGATTCGGCGCTCCAGCCGCTTGGATCGGCTGAGCCCACCGACTTGGTCGCGCCAGTGGCTGTGCGACTCTCGCAACCGACTCCTGAACTGCATCGGTCTGATCGGTATCGGCCTGAACCGTATCGGCCTGAACTGCATCGGCTTGAACGGTTTGGGCCTGGAATTTCTGGGGGGCGACGCCACCCATGCACAGCAACGCAAATAGTACAGTGAAATGGGAACCGGAAATAAATCGCACAGTCACCTCCCTCGCTATTTCGAGGCGTTCGTATGGCGTGAACAAACTACAATGCCAATCCGCTCGGACCGGATTCCTCAACACATTTCTATGCAAGTCCCATGAAATTTAAGCTCAGTATCGTATTTTCACTGCTCGTTGTCATTGCCGCTCCGGATGCCACCGGCCAGGCTCCGGATGCCGCCGGCCAGAACCCGGGTGCCGCCGTCGAAGCGACCCTCGAGCCAACCCACGCGAACGTGCCCTACGGTGATCACAAGATGCAGGTGATCGACTTTTGGCGTGCGGATGGAGATGGGCCGAGACCTCTGTTGGTTTATATCCATGGCGGCGGCTGGATCGGCGGCGACAAGAAACGCCGTGTTGCGGATGTCAAGCCGTACCTGGAAAAGGGGATCTCCTATGCGTCGATCAATTATCGGTTGACTGGCGAGGCTCCGCTTCCAGCTCCCGTTCACGACGCAGCCCGGGCAATTCAATTCATCCGAAGCAAAGCCGGCGAGTGGAACATTCGCAAAGACCGAATCGCGCTGACCGGTGGGTCCGCGGGTGCTTGCACGTCCATGTGGATCTTGTGTCACGATGATCTTGCAGATCCCGACTCGGATGATCCGGTTGCCCGCGAGTCCACCCGCGTCAGCGCCGCTGCGGTAGCGGGAGGCCAAACGTCAATCGATCCCAAGATTATCGAGCCCTGGCTCGGCCCGAACGTTTTGCAACATCGCATGATCAATATGGCCGTTGGAGAACAAACGATCGAGGATGCCATCGCAAACTACGAGAAACACAAAGACCTGTACTACGAGTTCTCGCCTTACAATCACGTCAGCGGTGACGATCCGCCGCTGTTGATGACCTATGGCGGCGACATGACGTTGCCGTCCAAGAACGCCGGGCACGGCATTCACCATCCTGTTTACGGCGTCAAAATGAAAGAGAAGGCCGACCGCGTTGGCCAGGAATGTCACTTGCTTGTCCCCGGCACCTCGGAATCCAAACAGTACGCCAATCCGACAGGCTTTCTGATGGCGAAATTGCTCGAGTAGCCGAGTTGGCAGGAGGCCCGCTCTGCGGACCATCACGTCAGTGCGAAAAATCGAAAAATCGATGCAGGCCGAATCATCGATCGCAGAATTGCATTTTTCCGAGGCCCCGCAAACGGTTCTTCCTCCACAAGGCTCTATTTGAGTGTTAAGGGATTGCATACGGGAAACACCGTCCCGTGATTGTGAATCCTTTCACAAAGATTTTTGCGTTTTGGCCTGTGATTCGCTACTACGTTTGCGCATTCAAGGGTAGGCGGAAACGTGACCTACCGGGACGCGGCATGCCGACCTGCGACATGCCGCCAAGCTTGGAGCGGAGCGATGACAACTCAAGAATGTGATACACGGGACAAACGAACCATCGAAAACATCGAATCGATGTTGCGCGTCCATAAACAGCTGGGTGAACATGCGGATTCGCTGGAGGTTTCCATCGAAGACGCAGCGATCGTCGTGCGCGGTGAACTGCCATCGGACCGCCTGAAATCCGAGCTCATCCCCGCCGTTCGCCAGGCCGGCGTTCTCGACAAAGTCTGCAATTGCGTGCAGGTCCCAGCATAGGTTCGATTTCGCGTTCGACAGTTCTCTTTCTCAGGTCCGCACGCTCCTTCGTGCGTTTGCGTTTGACTTTCACCGGCACCTTGGGCAACGTCGCGCGGGCTGAGCCCAATCAGCGAGCTTCGGGCACCGGCAGCACGCGACATGGATTCGGAGGCGCGCAAGGAGCCCTATCGGCTCAGCGATGAATTCATCCGAGCTGCAGCGTCTGCCTTCTTTGGCAGCGGACATCTACGGAGCTGCCACCCAGCGGTCCTCTGAGTTGTCGTTTTTTCGATCCTGGCGGTTGATCGTGCGTCACGGGCGTTGACCAACCGATGGGAAATCGAGAGGCTACGACGATCATCCGTAACGAGAATTCTCGCGCGGTGACATCTCATTGGATCGTTCCCGCTCGAATTCTGGTCGTCGCAATCATGATTTTCCGCCTGCTTGGACCGCTCGGCCTGCTTGCCGCTACCGCGTCCTATGCGTCCGGGGCCGGACCTGTGGACGGGCTTTCGGATCGTCCCGAGCCACTGGTGACCAACGACGCAGTCGTTTTCGGAATGCTGATGGCGATTCTCGGGCTCGTGTTCTGGACTCACAGTTTGCAGCATCGATTCTGGCAGCGGTTCTACAAGGTTTTCCCGCTACTGCTGCTCTGCTATTTCCTTCCGTCTCTGTTGACACTGTTCCGGATCGTCGATCCCGAAGTATCGAGTCTGCCGTTCGTGGCGAAGCGATACCTGTTGCCGGCGAGTTTGGTGTTATTGACGCTGAGCATCGATTTGCGCGAGGTGCTGAAGCTTGGGCCGAAGGCGCTGGTGATGTTCTTTACCGGAACGATCGGCGTGATTCTTGGTGGGCCGATCGCGATCCTGTTGGTCGGCATGGCCGATCCGCAGCTGGTTGGCGGCACCGGACCCGAGGCGGTTTGGCGAGGCCTCGCGACGGTCGCGGGAAGTTGGATCGGTGGCGGTGCGAACCAGATCGCGATGAAAGAGGTATTTCAGCCAAGCAATGAATTGTTCAGTGTCATGCTGGCGGTCGACATCGTCGTGGCCGAGATCTGGATGGCTTTCTTACTGCTCGGAATCGGCAAGGCTGAGTGGATCGACCGCAAATTCCGCGCGGACGCATCGAGCGTTAACGAGTTGCAATCCAAGATGGAACATTTCTCGAACCGAATTGCGAGAATCCCGACCACTGTCGACACGTTCGTCGTGCTGGGATTCGGGTTTGGCATCACGGCGCTTTGTCACTTCGCCGCGGATCTTGTGGCGCCGTTGATCGAGACCAACTATCCGGCGCTGAAAAAGTTCAGCCTTGATTCGCCTTTCTTCTGGTTGATCGTGCTGGCGACGACGGGCGGCGTGATTTTGTCGTTCACGCGTGCGAGGAATCTCGAGGGAGCAGGTGCGTCAAAGCTTGGTACCGTTTGCATTTTCATCCTTGTTGCAACCATCGGATTGCAGATGGACATCATGGCGGTGCTGGAACATCCCGGCCTGTTTCTTGTCGGCGGAATCTGGATGGTTTTCCATGTCGGGTTGATGGTGGTGGTCGGCCGAATCATTCGTGCGCCCTATTTTTTTCTTGCCGTCGGCAGCAAGGCGAACATCGGCGGTGCGGCCAGCGCGCCGGTGGTTGCCGCAGCGTTTCATCCATCACTGGCACCCGTCGGCGTTTTGTTGGCCGTCGTCGGGTACGCGCTTGGGACGTACGGTGCCTATTTATGCGCTCTGATGATGCAGGCAATCGCGCCAACGTGATCTCTGTGGCGTGTCACGCCGCGCGGCGAACGGTGGCCTGCTCGGGCTGTGGCTGTGGCTCGGGGAAAGGAATGATCACCGGCACATCGGCCTCCGGTTCGCGCGCGACCGCAGCAGCGAGCCGGTAGGCAACGAAAATGCTCGCAAGCTCCCAGAGTGCCTTGGCAAAGTCGAACGTTTTCAGCTTCGAGCCCGGCACTTCACGCCATCGTTCCAGAGGCAATTCATAGATTTGCCCTTTGGCGGCATCGACACCCTCATTGGCGACCAATCGGGCAAGCATCTCGACGTCAAAAATCCAACGTGAACGGAACGGTTGACGAAACAGCGCACGATTGGAGTCGATGCATCGGAACACCTTCAAACCGCACTGGGTATCGACAACTCGCATTCCAAGCACGAGCGAGGCGACACGGCCGAATCCGCGTCCGAGCCAACCGCGCGTAGCGGCCCGTTCGATTCGGTGCCCGAGTATTTTCCGGCGTGACCCGATCACAACGTTGATCGCATGTTTCCGCTCGAGCACTTCGATCGCCCGTGGAAACTCATCCAGCGGGGCTGCCAGGTCCGCATCGAGAAAACCAACGTAAGCAACGCCAAGGTTCATGGCATGCGCAAGACCTGTCCTGACCGCTTCCGCTTTTCCCTGGTTCTCAGGCAAACCGAGTGCCACGATTTGGCGAGGGTACGATCTGGCCAACCCACTGAGGATTTCGTACGTCGCGTCGCTGCTTCCGTCATCGACCATGATGAGGCGAACGCAGGGCCACTGCATGGCAAATTCGCGGAACGATGCGACATCAAGCCGATGTTGTTCGTTGTAACAGGGAACGACGATCGCGCTGTGCCAATGCTCTCGGGTCATTGCCGACGTGCCCCCCTATCGATTTGTTGACCCGAAGCAATCAAGTGCCTCGCATCAGCCGGTGGAACAATCGCGATCCCGATTTTGACCGAGTCTTTCACGCCGCGCGCCTTCCACGGCAAATCGATGATGGGTTGGACCCGGGCCCGCGGAAACCTTGCGAGCCATTTTTCTGGAGGTCGGTCAAAAACCGTGACGTCCCAGATCAGCACGCCGCCGCGGCGGCGAAGTTCATCGTCACTGGTCCACGGCGCCCACTGCGCACTTGGTCCCGGGTAAACGGTAACCCGCTGCTTGGCGTAATAGCCGACATTCGCTGCCAACCAGGTGTCACCGGCAATTTCCGGCAGCGGTTCATTGCTGTAGTTGCGCCATTGCGTTTCCACTGCGCCTGCCAATTCGCGACCGGGAAAATGAACCCGCGATCCTTTTCCAACGATAACCGGACCCACCACGTTTTTCGCAGCCAGAGATACTGCGAACAGTCCCCCGACGGCAATCGCTTGGATCGCCATTTTCTTATGAGTTGCAACCGATATCGAAGGCAGGCTTCGAAAGGCCAGCATCGCCAACACACCACCATACGTCCACATCGCCGAGCCCCACATGCTCCGCAGATGCGCTCCGGTACCCAGTGAATAGAGGACGGCCAAGAAACAGGGGCCTAACACGACCGCGACAAGAAAGTCTCTTTGGAACCGTTGATCAGTCTCCAGTTTTCGAAGACGCCAACGCCACCCCAGGATGCCGGTCATCAGCAACATCGGAATCCCGAGTGCAAGCAACTGGGCCGACACGAATTTGAGCGGATGATACAGGTGGTTCCATGCACTCGGATCTGTTGCCGATCGATCGCGAAAGTATTGAAGCGGTTGAAAGTCGTTTTCGATCAACCAGACGGCGTGAGGCGCCAAGCATACTCCCAGAACGGCAATCATGAGGTACGGACCGGACGTTCGCCAATGTCGTCGCGCCGCAGGATACGCGATGCTGAAGATGAACATCGATGCGATCAGAAGTGCGGCGTCATACTTGCTGAGCATCGCGAGGGCGAGCGCAAACCCGGTTGCGCACCACCATCGACGCTGGTCGCGACGAATCGCCCAGTAGAGACTCAGTATCGCAAACGCCCACAACACTCTCGCGGCGACATTGTTATTCAGTTCAACCGAAGTGAAGCTGAAGTAATGACAGGCTTCCATCACCACCACGGCGGCCAATGATGCCCAGGGGGCAAGAGTTTCACGCGCCATTCGCCATGCTGTATAAAAACAGCCGACGATGCAGAGTTGCGAAATCAGGTAAAGAGGCCAATCGACGCTGCCAAACGGGACGGCGGCGATTTCGCACAGCCATGCCGGCAAGGGAGGGTGCTTGAAGTAGCCCCACTGCCATTGATGTCCCCAGGAGAGCAATTCGATGCAATCGAGCGGTGCGTTGGGCTGGGTCAGGAAAGGGACCAGCGTCCAAACCAGCAGGTGCCCGACCAGGAACACGCCGAGAATGCGAGCGACGTAGTCTCCTTCGCCCTTATGCAGCTGCTCGGATCGATCCATGATCGGCTGTGGGTTGAGAATCCGGTTGATGAAAAATCAGCCGTTTTCCCTACCAAAACCGACCTACCTCCGACAAGCTCGAATCCGACCGCCCGACACGGGGGTCGGGAACGTGGAAGTCAGTCGTTGAGGCCGAAACACAGCAGTTGCTAGCTGGCCGTAACCTGGCCTTTTTGCGGCCGGACGTGCTCGGTCTTCTCGATCACCCGCACCGCACCCTCGCTGGGAACAATCCCGGTCCCGTAGCGTTTCGCCCATGCCTGAGTGAATTCGGCTCCCATCAGCAGGATCATCGCGGAATAGTAAATCCAGACGAGGATCAAGACCAGCGATCCAGCGGCGCCGTACGCCGAGCCAACGTCGCTCTGGCTGAAGTACAGACCGAGTGCGAACTTGCCGATCACAAACATCACGGCGGTCAGTCCAGCACCGACCCAGACATCCTTCCAGGCAACGTCCGCGTCGGGCAATACATTGAACATCGCAGCGAAGAGAGCAGTGATCGCGACGAAACTGATCAACGAGTTAATGACTTGAAGTGCGGTCGGCGACAGGTCTCCCGGCAATATCGATTGGCTCAACGCGGTGATCATGGTCGTCAAGACGAGCGAGACAAGCAACAAGAAGGCGATCATCAAGACCATGCCAAATGAAAGCAATCGTTTTGTGATGAAATTCATGATCCCGCCCTTTTCCGGATCCGGTTTCACTTCCCACACGTCGTTGAGCGCACCTTGAAGCGCCAGCACGGCCCCGGACGCACCGACCAACAGGACCACAAGACTGATGATGCTCGCGAGCAGACCGCCCGATTGACGGTCCGCCGCATGGATCATGGTTTGAACCTGTTCTGCACCGCTTGGACCGATCACATTGCGAATTTCTCCTGCGACTCGGCCTTCGACGTCGGCCGGGTCGAGAAAGAATCCGCAAATCATGATCACAAGAACCAGCAGCGGTGGGAGTGCGAACACGGTGTAGTACGAGAGTGCCGCGGCGATTCTCGAACAATTGTCATCGGAGAAATCACGCCAAGTTTGTTGAAAGATGTTTGTCTTGGTCGTATCGGTCATTGTCAAGTTCCAGGTCAGGTCGGGTAGAGTTTCTGCTGCGACCCGATGCAGGTACCATGCCAATCACCGCGGGCAAAGCTGATTTGACGAGAGCAACGGGTCAATTCGCGAACATCCGGCCGCGCGGAGGTTGCTTCTTGACCATCGCGGTGGATCGCCGACCAAGTCCGCAGACGAATCAGCAGACGTCTTCGACCAGGACAGTCTTCAGTTGATCCAAAGAAACTGGTTTCACGAGGTGCTCATCAAATCCGCAGGCCTGACTTTTTCTACGGTCTTCCTCCGTCCCGTAACCAGTCAGGGCAATCAGCCGCGTGCTTTGAAATTGGGAATCGGCGCGGAGCCGCTCGGCCACCTCAAAGCCGGACAGACAAGGAAGCCCGATGTCAAGGAAGATCACATCGGGTCGAAAGCCTTTGGCCATTTCAATTGCCGAAGGCCCGTCGTATGCCAACTCAACATCAGAGATGCCGATCGCGCCGAGAAGCCGACGCAGAATTCGTGCCGATCCGACGCTGTCGTCGACGACCAACACTCGGTGGTTGGGGACCGCACCATCACTTTGCTCGGGACCATCGGCTGCCTGAGGCGGATGAACATGACGGAGTCGAATGGTGAACTCGCTTCCGTGGCCAACTCCCTGGCTGCGTACCGAGATTTCTCCGCCATGCAAGTCCACCAACCGGCGAGCGAGTGTTAACCCGATGCCCAACCCACCCTCGGACCGCGCGAGTTCACGGTGCGCCTGCGCGAAAAGGTCGAACATCTCCGGCAGAAAGTCGGCATCGATCCCGACTCCATTGTCACGCACAATCACCAAGGCATCGTTTTCGTCTGCCGAAACAGCTAACTCGATGACCCCACCGTCGGGCGTGTACTTGGCGGCGTTGTTGAGCAGATTTGTGACCACTTGGCCCATTCGCACTTCGTCGCCCTCAATCCAGACAGACGAATCCGGCTTCGAGACCGAAAACTTGTGTCGATGCCGATCGATTGCGGGCATCGCGGTCCGCGCGGCGCGTTCAATGATTTCGACAAGATCGACGACGTCGGTGCGCAGATCAATCTTGCCCCGCATGATGCGAGAAACATCCAACAAGTCATCCACGAGACGCGAAAGATGATGAACTTGCTCCTTCATGACCGTTAACGTCTCGTCCTCGCCCGATTCCTGTTCGATCAATTCGAGTCCCGAGCGAATCGGAGCCAACGGATTGCGAAGTTCGTGGGCAAGCATCGCAAGAAACTCGTCCTTGCGCCGGTCGGCCACTTGGAGCATTTCGGCATGCTCCTTGAGCGAGCTTTCGATTCGTTTTCGTTCCGCTCCGAGTGCGATGCTGTTGGCGACCGAGGCCATCGCATTGAGCGAGCCTTCGGTCAGGCGATGCCGCGCGAATATCGCCATTACCCCAATCGTTTCCCCGTCGACGATCAACGGATACCCGGCAAACGCCACCATCTGTTCGCGTCTGGCCCACGCTTGATCATGCACCCGGTCATCGCCAATCACCTCGTTGGTAAGGTGAGCCTTTTTCTCCTGTGCGATCATGCCGATCTTAAACTGGCCGATCATGATGCGGCTGTGAGGACCGTCGAGATGAGTGTATTGGCCGGCGCTCGCCCGCAATTCCAATGCCTCACCCGCGGTATCCACGATCCAAATTCTCGCGAATGCCGCACCGAGGTGACGCACGAGTATTTCGGCGCATTCGGCGAGCATCCCGTCGATCGTCAGCGCTTCGGCCAACGCAAGCCCGATGTCGCGACCGAATGCCGCCAGGTCGCGCTGTTCGCGCAGTTCCAACTCCAATGCGTGGCGCCGCGTTATCTCGTGACTGAGCTCGTCGATCTTCTCGTTGAGAATCGAGAATCGATTGACAGCGGCATCTTCGTCAGGAATCCGCAACAACAGTATCGATTGCGAAGGTTCGCTGCCACGTGACGCCAGTCGTCCGAAGAATCGGGTCGGTTGCTGGCTGTCACACAGCTTGAATGCGGCGACCACCTCGTCGGGGCTTCGGCGACACTGTCGCAAGAAACTGGAAACTTCCCCGTCATTGCCGTCAACGATGTCCCCAAACTTGCGATCGACCATCGCATCGACCGTTGAACCGAACCGACGTGCCGCCGCAGCGTTGACGCCCAAGGTTCGCCCATCACCCGAAACCAGCATCAGACCGTCCGGGATCAGGTCACAGATCTTCGAAAAGTCATCGGGGGTCAAGGCGCAACCTTCATAGTTAAGCCTCAAAATATTCGCGGCCATCGGCCGCCTGGGCCTCTGCGGTCGGTTTGAGATAAACAACGACCCGACATCCGGAATCACCGCGGGCAATCGCTTCTTCGATACTGACCTTGGCGTAGCCGAGGTTCTCCGACGCAATCAATCCAAAGACGTTCGACGTCATCATGCAGAGTGCCGGACGGCCCAGGACCTTGTCGCCGAACGGACACGCGCGATTGCCCAGCACGATTCGGTTTTCGTCCTGTTCAATCACGTAGAAATCGCCCTCAATCCGCCGCTTCAGATCGACGAATACGTCCGCTACCTGCTGGCGAGTCAGTTTCTCGGACTTGATCGAATTTCGATACTGGTCGTTGATCTGTTCACCCATTCGTTGGCCGACGACCGCGACAAATCCGCTCGCCTGTTCCAATCCGACAACCTCCTGTAGCGTCCCTGACAATTCGCGCAGCAACGTCCGCATGAAAACATCTCGTTCCAATGGGATATCGAGATCTTGTATCACCGGGAGCTGAGAGTCACTCATGGCATTGCGTTGGTGTTCTGTTCCAGCAGTTGGAAAAACTCACGACGTCATGCGTCGATTGTAGCTCGGCGTTGACATGACTGATACGGGCATCGATATCGGCTCGGAACGAGGTTCGCGAATTGGATCCGGCTCGTCGGTGTCTGATCCACCGTCCAGGGAGAAACTCAACCACTGGTCGCGGGTTTTTTGCGCAAACGTACCGTGAATTTCCACAACCGACGCCCAGCCAAGGCGGCGGCACGCCTTTTGCAACTAACCGTTTTGTCATCCGCGCGGCAGACGAATCGTTGTAAGGAGCCGCGCTCATATTCTGCAAGAAAAGGAGCCCATCATAATGGCATTGGAATTGAAGTCAGACCTGAACCAGGAAACGATCACCAAGCTGCAAAAGCTAATCCGCGCGAATATCGACGCACACGACGGTTTCCGCGACGCCGCACAGGAAATCAACGACCCGCAAGTCGCACAGCTGTTTCGGACGTTGGCCAACGAACGTTCGGCAATGGCAACGGAATTGCAGAACTATGTCCAGTGGAACGGCGAAGAGGCAGAGGAAGATGGATCGTTCGCCGCCAGCGTGCACCGCGTTTGGATCGATATCCGCAGCAAGCTCAGCGGCGGTGATCCCTACGCCATCCTGGCGGAAGCCGAGCGTGGCGAGGACCACATCAAGGAAGCTTACGAGGACGTGCTGAAAGAAACCGCGGGCAGCGCAATGAATTCCGTCCTGCAGGCGCAGTACGCTCGCGTCAAATCGGGTCACGATCGTGTGCGCGACCTGCGAGATGCGTACAAGAACGCGAAATAGATCAGTCGCACACGCCCCGAGATTACCGATGGATCGTAACCGTCGCGCAATCGAAACGCCTCGATGCCGCATCGCCGCGGCGCGGGGCGTTCATGTCATTTTCCCTACTTCTTGTTTTGATTGATCCCCAGGAAACTTTGCATGAGCGGCGACGACAAACTACACGCGACGAGTCCAAAGTCCATCGAGGTGGGCGTGTCGGTCGACGGAGGATGCTATGAGTGCGCCGCCTGCGGTTACCGGGTCCATATGAAGGACGGAGAAACCCTCCCAACGTGCCCCGAGGACCAGGGCCTGCATGCGATCCAGGCCTGGTGCCCCGTCGATGATGATCAATGCCACAGTCAAAGCGAGGCCGAGTACATCAACGCTCCGGCTACGATTCCACTTCAGACGTAACAAAGCGAGACGAGCTGTGGCCGAAAACGCCGACGCAAATGAAAACTCAGCTGAGGACGTGACCGCCACTTGGAAACACGACGTGGCGGTCGCGGTCGCCTCGGGTATCGGCGCTGCCGTCGTCACTGGGATCGCAACCTTTGCGGTCGGCCAGGTCACGCAAAGTGAAGCTCGGGTGCTGGTCGAAGCCATCTTGCCGACCAGCCGGTTTCTTTGTTCCGCCGTGATGACCGCGACCGCGACGATCCTGGCATTGATGCTGACGCTGCTAGGCCTGACGATCAAAAGCGAGCAGAACCTCGGAAACGAGTTCTATCGTCGTATCCGTGAGATCGCGTTTTACGACATGATCGTACTCGTCGTTGCCACTTGCTTCCTTGTCATCCACTGCATTCCGATTACCAAGTCCGATTCAATCCCCGAGTGGTGGTATTCGGCGGTCTATTACGGACTGTTGTTGATCGCAGCGATGATTGGCGGCGCGTTGGTCAGCATTGTTGTGATGCTGTATTCGGCAATTCGCGAGGTCATCATGGTGTTGGGCCTCGAGAAGCAACCGAATTGATCTCGCCTCGCTCGGCCCTACACCGAAGATTGCATGTCGGTGCGATCAGGCGTCGGTCGCAGAACTGATGTTCGCGGCTTTCGGGGGAGCGTCATCCTCAGGCTGACGCGTTTGCCACCGGATCGTCTCGCGGAGCTGTTCGCTCATCTTCTTCGTGATCGCAGACAATGCTCCCCCGCGATGCATCGCCCCGTCGCGACATTGATCCTTCACACGCGACTCGATTTCCGATTGAAGACTGATTTCTGAATGGTCGCGGCCGTACCCACTCATCACCAGCGACTCAATGACTCGCTTCACGCGATCGTCATCCACACCCTTTTCGCCGCTGAGCGAATCGCAGCAGATTTCGGCCAGGGCGTCGAGATGATTTTCAATTTCGGGGTTGTGCTGATGCATGGACTCGGTCTCCGTAATGAGGTCGTAAACGTTTCATCCTCATCACGTTGCAAACCGCGTGCCCGGCGACCGGGCCCGATCCAAGCCGCGCCGAGTCTTCCCGCACGTGAGCACTCGAACGGTTTTCGACCACGCTGGCAGTTCGCGACACCGTAAGAGTCCAAAGCTCAGCGGCTGCAATACGTACCAGCAATCATTCTGCGGGCGTGCGATCACTCGGCGCTTGCGGGAAACGCTCAGTTCTTCGTCGGTGAATCAGTTCTTGTCATCTTTGGAACGACGATTGCTTTACACCTGGTGCAGGACGGCGTCAGGACGCCTCGCAGACGAATCAGGATCGTTAATCGCCGCAAGAAGGACCACATGAACAACGAAGACCGCTTGATCTCACTTATCAAGAGTTTCAACACAGCGATGCTGGTGACCCAGCACGGAGTCGATGAATTGACGTCACGGCCAATGGCCATCGCCCAGGTCGACGACGACGGACAATTGTGGTTCGTAACAAACCGAAAGTCGGGCAAGATATCGGAGATACAAGACAACCCCAACGTTCTGATCACGTTCCAGAGTGAGAAGCAGTACGTTTCGCTTTCGGGCAATGCCCGCGTGGTCGATGACCGGGCAAAGATTAAATCACTTTGGTCGTCGTATTGGCGGATATGGTTCCCCGGCGGCAAGGACGATCCGGATATCGTGCTCGTTCATTTCTGCCCGGCTGGAGGCGAATACTGGGACCAGGGGGGACTCGACGGGGTGAAATACATTGCCAACGTCGGCATGGCGCTGCTGCAGGGGGAAACCCCGAAAAGCGATGAATCGGTCAACGCCAAAGTATCGCTTGACGACTAAACCACGGGATTCTTGTTTCAAACGATGGATCTTCCTCGGTAACGACCCGCTATCAGTGCGAACGGTACCGGTTCATCCAGAACACTTCTTTATTCAAAGGACTCAGTGTGAAAGAGGTTACCGTACAGAAACAGAGCGGCATGGGAGCGATCCCATTGGAGGACAGAGTTGCATTTCGCGTGTGGGCGCCGCATGCCGACGCGGTCAGCGTGATCGGATCGTTTAACGATTGGACCGGCGGCGGCGGGGAAATGGAATCCGAGGGAAACGGTTCCTGGTACACCGAGGTCGAGGGTGCCAAGGGGGGCGATGAGTACAAATTCCGGATCATCAACGGCGATCAAACGCTTGACCGAATTGACCCCTACGCGAGACAGGTCACCAACTCGGTCGGCAACGGTGTTATCTATGACTCGGAGTTCGACTGGGGCGACGACAACTTCGAAATGCCACCGTGGAATGAGATTACGATTTATGAAATGCACCTGGGAACATTTTTTCGGCGTGATGGAGACAAACCAGGCGGCTTTGATGACGCGATCGAGCGGCTTGATCACCTGCGACATCTGGGCGTGAACGTACTCCAGCTAATGCCGACTGCGGAATTCGCCGGCGACATCTCGTGGGGTTATAACCCGGCGCACCTGTTCGCGATCGAAAGTGCCTATGGCGGCCCCGATGCATTCAAGAGATTTGTAAAGGCGGCGCACGAGCGTGGATTTGCTGTGATCATGGATGTCGTCTACAACCACTTCGGCCCCTCTGACCTCGATCTCTGGCAATTTGATGGATGGTCCGAGAACGGGAAAGGTGGGATCTATTTCTACAACGACCATCGCTCGAGCACTCCCTGGGGCGATACGCGGCCCGACTATGGGCGCGGCGAAGTGCGGCAATTCATTCATGACAACGCGATGATGTGGATTGAAGATTTTCGCGTTGACGGTCTTCGATACGACATGACGTTGTACATTCGATCGATCGACGGCAGCGCGGAACTTCCCGACGGTTGGGGCCTGACTCAATGGATCAACCGGACGATTCACGAGCGGAAACCGTCGGCGCTCACGATTGCCGAAGACCTGCAGAACAACGATTTTCTGACCAAACCTGAATTCGAGGGAGGTGCAGGATTCTCGACACAATGGGATTCCGAATTCGTGCATCCGGTTCGAGAAGTATTGACCCAGATTGACGATGCCCACCGCTCGATGCCCGTTGTCTGCGGCGCAATACAGCACCGGTACAACGTCGACGCATTCGAGCGGGTCATCTATACCGAATCACATGATGAGGTCGCCAATGGAAAGGCGCGGGTTCCCGCCGAGATCGCACCCGAGGACCAGGAAAACTACCACGCACAGAAGCGATCCGCCCTCGGCGCCGGGCTTGTGTTCACCGTCCCCGGAATTCCGATGGTGTTCCAGGGCCAGGAGTTTCTCGAGGGCGATTGGTTCCAGGACACCGAGGAGCTCGATTGGGAAAAGAGGGATCGACTCGATGGAATCGTCCGATTGTATGCCGACCTGATTCGTCTTCGACTCAATCGAGAAGGGATGACCGCAGGATTGACTGGCCAATCGGTCCAGATCACCCACTGCAATGACCACGATAAAGTTGTTGCGTTTCTACGCAGCCGAGACGGCGGCCCGGGCGATGACGTCATCGTTGTCGCACATTTCGCAAACTGCACCCGAAAGAATTATCAAATCGGATTTCCATGTGAGGGACGGTGGAAGTTGCGGTTCAGCAGCGACAGCAGCTTCTACAGCCCGGAGTTCTGCGATATCGAGTCCTCGGACTGCGATGCCGTTGCCGGCGAGTATGACAGCCTCCCCGCATCGTCGCCGGTTCATCTCGGACCCTATGACTTGTTGATTTATTCGCAGGATCGATAGACCGACTGAGGCCGCATCATGTTTGCTGCGACGGGGGGTCCATGCCATCGATGCGTTGACAGGTCGCAGCGGAGGAGGCACTCCGCTCGACCTTGCGGGCAGGTGCCAGATCGGCATCCGGAATCTGCATCTCTCGGTTGATTGGCGGTTTGCAACCTTTTAGATTGAAGAGGTCGCAAACCACCTCCTCTCGCCGGCGTACTCGTGGAAGTCCCTCCGTCCTCAATCGCGAATCGTATTCCGCGAACCGAAGAGCTGCTGACGACGCTGATCAATTCTGCGAATCACTTGGTGTGGTGCACGTCACTCGACGGAACGCGGCTGCTCTACACCAATCCAGTCGCGGCGCGCATTTACGGCAGACCACTGCACGAATTGATTTCCAACCAGGACTACTGGATGGACGCGATTCATCCGGACGATCGCTCCATCGTGCTGAGAAACCTGGGCGAGCTGACAAAGCGGAAACAGATCGAACAGGAGTATCGGATCGTACGCCCCGACCGCACGGTCATCTGGCTCCACGATCGCATCAGCATCGTCGAAGATGAAGAGGGTCGCGCATTATGCGTCGGCGGGATCGGCACCGACATCAGTGCGATTCGCGAATCCGAAGCGCTCTACGCGTCTCTCGTGGAAAGCCTGCCGCTTCACGTGATCCGCAAGGACATTCAAGGGAAGGTCGCTTTCGGGAACCAACGGTATTGCGATTCGATCGGTGCCCCGCTTGAAGACCTCGTTGGTAAGACTGACTTTGATTTGTTCCCTCATGACTTGGCGCAGAAGTATTGTGATGATGATCGGCGGGTGATCGAGTCCGGCGAGGTGATCAATGATGTCGAAGAACACGTCAACGCGGCAGGTGAACGCGTTTACGTCGAGATCTTCAAGAGCCCGGTTCGCGACTCGCTCGGTCAGATCACCGGCGTCCAGATCATGTTTTGGGATGTCACCGCCCGACGACGCGCCGAACAGGAGGTCAAGAACGCCAAGGAGCAGGCCGAGTCCGCCAATCGATCCAAGGGCGAATTCCTTGCCAACATGAGCCACGAAATCCGCACACCGATGAATGGGATCATCGGCATGACGGATTTGTTGCTGAGCACATCGCCGACCGATCAACAGCGTGATTATTTGAACATCGTCAAACAATCGGCCGATTCGCTGCTACGGTTACTCAATGACATTCTCGATTTTTCGAAGATCGAGGCCGGTAAACTCGATCTCGAGAATGCCGATTTCAACCTTCGCGATTGCGTGGGGCATACAGCCCAGACGCTGGGTGTTCGGGCCGGGACGCAAGGCATCGAACTACTGTGCCGCGTCGCTCCGGATTGCCCCAATTTGTTGGTCGGAGACTCAGTCAGACTCGGGCAGATCATCTTGAATCTCGTCGGCAACGCGATCAAGTTCACCGAGAAAGGTGAAATCGAGCTGAATGTCGAAAACGAATCGATCGCCGATGGGACCGTCTGTCTTCATTTTTCCGTCCGTGACACTGGCATTGGAATCCCACCCGAAAAGCTCGATCATATATTCGATTCGTTCACACAGGCCGACGCTTCAACCACGCGTCGCTTTGGCGGCACAGGTTTGGGATTGGCGATCTCGTCCCAGTTGGTTGAGATGATGGACGGTCGCATTTGGGCTGAGAGCGAGGTTGGCCGCGGCACGACGTTTCATTTCACTTTGACACTTGACGTGCATGCCGAGTCCGATCCGGTATCGAACGACGTCGCCTCTCTCACCGGCTTGCCGGTGCTCGTGGTCGACGACAATGCCAACAGCCGCCGAATTCTCAACGAGTTGTTGCAAAGCTGGGGTCTGAATCCCACCACCGTCGAGGACGGTGTCAAGGCGATCGAGGCCTTGAAGCGATCGGCTGCATCGGGAACCCCTTTTCCGATCGCAGTTCTCGATTGCCGGATGCCCGGCATGGACGGGTTCAATGTGGCCGCCTGTATCCGCGAAGACGAGCAGCTCGGTGATTGCCGGCTGATCATGCTGACGTCCGCGGTGAAGCGGGGCGATGTGGAACGATGTCGTCGCCTTGGGATTGCTCGCTACATGCAAAAGCCGGTCGTGCAATCGGAATTGCTCGATACGATTCTCCGCTTCATGGATGTGCGAAGGAGTGACGAAGGAAAGTCGCCGGCGAAAACCCCCGATTCGCCTCGTAACCTGAAGATCCTGTTGGCCGAAGACGGAGTCGTGAACCAGCAAGTCGCAATTGGTTTGTTGCAGCAATACGGTCATGACGTAACAGTCGTTGATGACGGCCAGCACGCCGTGGTCGCGATGGAGCGCGAATCCTTTGATTTGGTATTGATGGACATTCAAATGCCGAATCTTGATGGCCACGAAGCCACTCGCATCATACGAAGCGTCGAACGCCGCACAGGAAAACACACACCGATCATCGCAATGACCGCTGGCGCGATGAAAGGAGATTGCGAAAAGTGCATCGAGTCAGGCATGGACGGGTACGTCACGAAACCCATCAATCCCGACCACTTGCTTGAAACCATCGCAAATTGCGTCGGTGCCGACCGCGAACAGGGCGACGATACGAAGTTCGCTGCGTCCAAGGAGATTTGCGCGAATCACGAAAAATCCGGGCTCCTTGATGTCGACGCCGCATTGAAGTTGTGCGGGGGCGACCAGGATCAATTGCGTGTGCTCGCGCAAAGTTTGCTGGACGAATCGAGTAAGTTGATGATCGACATGGAGCGGGCGATTGAGGCCCGGGAGGCAAAGATCGTTCAGCGAAGTGCCCACACGTTGAAATCATCGGCAGGCGTGTTTGGTGCCAAGAATGTGTTCGAGGCCTCATTGAGCATCGAAATGATCGCCAAGGAGGGGCGATTGGATCGCGTCAAAGCACCACTGACTGAGTTGAAATACGAGGTCGCGCGTCTTGCCACCGCGCTCGGAAAACTCATTTGATCGTCTGCTCAAGATCGCCGCGAATGATCCTACCGGGGATGCGGCGCACTTGATGAAGCAACCGCATGGGCCAACGTTGCGTCCATCAATTGATGAAGTTCTTGTCCAAGACGCGTGAGATCCTCTGCGGAACGGTCGCATTCGTGTGCTGCCTTGGTCGCGTCGGCAGCTGTCACTTCGATTCCGGCAATCGCCTCTTGAATCTGGTTCATTGCCGATGCCTGTTGTCCGGTGGATGCCAGAATTTTGCTCGCCGCTTCTGCGGCCGAGGAAATGATTCCGGCAAGTCGATCGATCGTTTCGCTGGCGTTGTCGATCACATCGGCGGCCGAGCTGATCGCTCCGTGGCCCTTCTGGGCTGAGTTAATTGCGGTTTCGGTGGCGCGTATGGTATCGGTCAAAATGCGGTGGATTTCTCGAGCCGATTCTTTGGATTGCTGGGCGAGCCGTTTGACTTCCATCGCGACCACTGCGAAACCGCGTCCCGATTCCCCGGCGCGAGATGCCTCGACCGCCGCATTGAGTGCGAGCACGTTGGTTTGTTCGGCGATCTCGTCGACGACCGCGATAATGCTCCCGATGGCCTGTGCTTTTTCCGTAAGGGACAACACGTGCGTGACGGTTTCCTCAAAATGTTCCTGGACATCGGTCATCGCTTCTTTTGTCTTGGTGACCGAGTCACGCCCGTCTCGTCCGATTTTCGCCGCCTCGCGGCTGGACCGCTCGACGAGCTTCGCGTTTTCGGCCGCTTGCTGTGCAGCCACGGTCACTTCGGCAACCGTCGTTCCGGTTTCGGCAACGCTGGTCGATTGGTTCTGAATCGTCTGCACCTGCGACTCGGCGATCGATTTCAAACTGCGCGTGGCGGATGCAAGGGTACCAACCGCGGCGCGAATGCCGTCGAGCAGCTGTTCGACGCTTTCGCGAGACGCTTGTTCCGATTCGAGCGAAGTCTGTAACTCCGAAGTCAGCTGTTCAACCTCTTCGCGTCGGCGTCGATCCACCTCTGAGCGCGTCACCAGATCAGCATGCTGTCGTGATAACTGCTGGCGCATGGTCGTGAACGCCGACGCCAGGTCACCAACTTCGTCGTTGTACAAGTGGGAAATAGCGACGGTGTTGGAAAACCCGCCCGACGCCATTTCATTGACTGTGTCGGTGAGCTGCAAAACAGGACGAGTGACGCGGCGGGCAACCCAATAGGCCAGTACAAAACCGACCAGCAAAGTTAGAGAGCCGATTGCGAGCAACCATTGCCCCAATCGTTCAACGGGCGCATACGCTTCGTCGGTATCGATCTTCGCAACCATTCCCCAATCACGATATCCCAGGGGGGTCGAAGCGGCGAGGACTTCGCGTCCGCGGTAATCGCGTGTCGTTTGGAACACCGCATGGCCGTCAATCGCTTTTGACATTGCGGCGTCATCGCTGGTAGCACGCCCACCAAGGTTCTCGTCATGCCGGGGTGGCAATAGATAACTGAAACGCGCGGCGTTCGGAATTCCAACGAGCACTTCGCCGGTGTTACCCAGACTCTGGTAATCGGTCATGAACCGGACCATTGGTGCGACATCCAGTGAGACCAGCGCCGATCCGAGATTTTCACCCTCGGATGAAGTGGCGGGTGCCGCAACCTGATTTCGCCATTTGTCTCCGTCGAGCCGCGGCGGTCCGAAAAAGAATTCCGTTCGGCCGATTTGAAATGCCGCTGTCTCAGAAACATCACGGCCGATCATCGATTCATCGGTGCTGGTAACGACAATGCCTCGCGGGTCGGTAATCGAAATTGCCAGGAATCCCTCGGTGCTGCTCAGGGCATCGCCCAGGATCTTGCTCGTCGCCGCAAGCATTTCTTCTTGTTCGATCGAGCCCTTTTGAAAATCACTCAACAGTTGCCGCAGTCGCGTGCGGCTTACAACGAGGGCCACGCGCTCGTG
>JAHELS010000266.1 GCA_024644085.1 Rhodopirellula sp. | reverse complement strand
GCCGTAGGAGTCGTCGAGCAACGTCATTACGTTCTTAATTGGCTTGTGAACTTCCTTGATCCTGAGAATTGGGACAACGTCGACACCCCCACTTAGCGAATACTCCGCAGGGGGTCGTCGGACTACTGGGCGATCCAGGAATTCGCTTGCCGCTCCTCGCGCGGTCCATCACATTGATGGAAATCTCGACCGATCCCGGAGCTTGCTGATGTGCTCGCGAACAATCGTTTCGTCCGCTAGGTCGTGGACCGCCATCGTTTGCGGCCTGATTGGCGTCGTCTCCGCATGCCCACGGGTTTGCGCGCAAGCGAACGAGAATTCCGATCCGCAAGTCATCGTGTTGCACCCGGCCCAGGCTCCTGACCCGTTGCTTCGCTATCGACTATGGCCGGCACCGCAACACCGCCGACACACCAACCCCGCTCCTTTTGTCAGCCGCTCGGTAATCCTCGCGCTGCAGATACCCACCGAGGCTCGCAAGGAATTTGACGAGAGTTACGGTGAATGGTCCGGAACCCCAGTCGACCAATTGCCCGTCGGTGAGGTCCGTGCAGTGGTCGATCGCAGCTCCGCGATTCTGGGGGAACTGGCTCGCGCCGAACGTTCGATGGATGTTGATTATGACTTGAGGCTCAACGAGTTATCGGCATCTGAGACGATTGCAACCTTGTTGCCCGAGTTCCAGGAGATGCGACATGTCGCGCGGATACTGCAATTACGAGCACGCCTGGCGGTCGCGGAAGGTCGCTTTGATGATGCCGTCGACGATTGCCGGATCGGCTTTCGCCTTGCCGAGGTGGCGGCACACAGCACCGATTTTCTGATTGGACGGCTGGTTGGGTTCGCGATTTCGGGAATGATGATGGGAGTGATCGAAGAAGCAATCCAACAACCGGAGTGTCCGAATCTTTACTGGGCATTGGCGAACCTGCCTGTCGATCGACTGTTCGAGATTCGCGACTCGATCGAGTACGAATCCGTGTTGGTGGGAAAGATTCTCGACGGTGTTGAGAATCTGCCTGATCATCCGATCGGCGCCGAGGCGGCTCGTGAACAGATCCGCAGGATCGTCCGCGAATCGCAAATGATGCTCGATGGCACGCAGGAATCGCATGCGGCGATGTCGCAATTACTCGGCGGGTTATACGTAGTATCGCTTGCTGAGCCTTCCCGAGAGTTGCTTGCACAAACGCCGCAGTGGCGTGATCGCGCCGCCGAATTATCGGCACCCGAAGCGGTTCTGCGCGCTGCGCAGCTGAGGCTCGAACGTGCGCGCGACCGATGGGTCGCCTGGTCCATGTTGCCACCGGAATTCTCTCAAGAATACGCAAAAGAACTCGAAGATTCGATCGGCGACAACGGGTCGACCGACGTTTTGGAAAAACTTGTCCTGATGCTGACGCCGGCCGTCGATGCAGCACAGCGTGCCGCGCTGCGGTCGCGGCAACAACGCAACCAATTGATCGCCCTGGAGGCCCTGCGAATGCACGCCGCCGTAACGGGTGAGTTGCCGGCAACGATTGACAAATTGCGCCCCGTGCCTACTTGGGATGATCCGCTTGGTCATCAGCCCTTCGGTTACACGCGTGAATCAGCGACTCAGGCAACGTTGACGCGGGCACAACGTTGGAGTGGCGACGAAGACAACCTCCTCAAAGTCGAATTGAAGGCAACCAAATGAGCGGACGAATTGCAATCACATTGCTGTTGCCAACGATTCTTCTGGTCGCGTCCCCAGCACAGGAGAACCCAGCACAGGAGAACAATCCACAGGAGAACAATCCACAGGAGAACCAAGTTCTCCCACGCGACATCGCGCAGCAGATCCCTCGCGACGTCATCAATGATGTCGACCAGGCCGCAGTGGCGTTGCATCCGGCCACGCCCTACCTCGAAGACGCGACGATGCTACTGGGTGAAATCGAACTGGGAAAAATCGATGTCGATGCAGCGGGAAAATGGTGGAGTGAAATCTTGATGGCGGCCAAAGGGGGCGACGCGGCGGGTGGCCGTGCCCAAATGAACGATGACATCGCGATGATGCGAACGTTGGTAGATGCACTCAAGGGCGCCGGAGTGAGGCATTTGTACGCATCCGCTGCCACGCGTTCCATCGTCGATGGCGGTCCGGTTGTGATCATCCCCTGCGAGAAGCCGTCCGTCGTCAAAGGCTTGATATCGGGATTGATCGCAGGCGACGGAAATCAAGGAAAGAAAATACACGCCGGGGAAGAGCTCGTATTGGTCGGCCCCGCCGCTACGGTTGACCGCGTCGTGGCAAGCGAGGCCACCGAACGACCCGATTTGATTCTCCCCCTTCGCCGCGAGGGAAACCTCGATCATCACATCGTCATCTCGTTGCCCCGGGAAGCTCGCCGCGAATTAGCTGCGTTGTGGCCTGAGCAGATGCCCCGAGGATTTCCGGTCGAGTTTTCGCCGCGCGCGATGGCCCAGGACGTTTCAAGGATAACCGTCACGTGGCGGTTGCCTCCCAATCCCCGTATGGCAATCACGATCGAAACACCCAGCGGGAACGCAATGATGCGCGTCGCAGAAGTCGTGAAGCAGAGTCTCGCGCTGGCAGCAGACGTCACCGCCGCGGTCGAAATAGAGGCCGACGATACGTCCATCACGCTCCGCGCGCCCCCGCAGGTGTTCGCAAAACTTCGCAGTACGCTCGGCGAGCCGATGCGCCAGCAAGCACAACAGCGTGATGTGATGATGACGATGAAACAGATCGGATTGGCAATCCACACTTACTATTCAGTCAAAAACCAATTGCCGCCGCAGTGCATTCGCGACAAGGATGGCAATCGACTGCATAGCGTCCGCGTTGCCCTGCTGCCATACATCGAACAACAGGCCCTGCAAAAAGCGATGCGATTAAGTGAGCCGTGGAACAGCGAACACAATTCTCGTCTGACCTCGACCCGAATTCCGCTTTACTGTGAAACACCTGAGCGTGACGCGAAGACCCGGATTCGATTTCCGGTTTTTCCCGGTTCGCTCTGGGACGGCGACGGCGATCCAAAAACCTTCAACGACATCACCGACGGGACTTCGGCGACGATCGCTGCGATCCACGCACCGGAGTCGGCTGCGGTCGATTGGGCGGACCCCGAGCCCTGGGTATTGTCCACCGACGACCCGATGTCGGATGTCTTCGGAGACCGCGACCGGGCAACGATCGTGTTGCTAGACGGTGCCGCGCTTGTGCTGGACAGGGCCAGCACAACGAACGAAATGCTCAAGGCGATGTTGACGATCGCGGGCGGGGACGCGATCGAGCGTTAATATTTGGTGTGGCTCATTTCGCCTTTCGCCGAAGTCGCAGTTTTTGATACGAGAACGATTCGAGTTCGTTTCTCACAGAAAAACTGCGGATTTCACGGATGATTGCCGTTATGACCCGACGAATACTTTTGTCACTCGCCCTGATTGCTATCACTTTCAGCACCGCGCAAGCGGACACCCCCAGCCTGCTGAAGATGTTCGGACGCGCTCCCTCTGATAGCCCGCCGAACCAGTCGCAAGACTTGAGCGAGGAAGATGGTCCCTGGTTGATTCTGGCGTCGACGTTTGTCGGCAAAGGGTCCAAGAGTCGCGCCGAGCGACTGGCTGCGGAAATCCGCAACCAACTCGGCCTTCAGGCGTTCATCTACAAGGAAAACTTTGACTTCACCGGTACCATCGACCGGGATCCGAGAACGATGAAGAGCACGCGGTACGCCAATCGGTACCAGTATGAAGCGTACGCCGTGTTGGCCGGCGAATACGACAGCGTGGAGCATCCGAATATCGAAAAGGATCTGCAAAAGATCAAGACGGCCAAACCAGCAGTCTTTCTTGATCCCAATGAAGTCGCAGCGGAAACCAACCGCGAAAACCCTGTTACGACTGTG
Source organism: Rhodopirellula sp. (assembly GCA_024644085.1). Lineage (GTDB taxonomy): Bacteria > Planctomycetota > Planctomycetia > Pirellulales > Pirellulaceae > Rubripirellula. The sequence goes on along the minus strand of JAHELS010000266.1, from coordinate 3,764 downwards.
AAATCGATTACCACCAAGCTGCTGCAGGCGCGCAAGGACAAACCTCTCGGTCCCATGGGTCACGCGTTTGTGACACGTAACCCGATGCTGCCCGAGGAATACTTTGAAGCTCCGCAAGTTGATTCATTTGTGCACCAGTTGAACGACGGTCTCGATTTCAGCTTGCTCAAGTGTGATGGCAAGTACACAGTTGTCGTCAAAACCTTTGAAGGACTCGGTGCGATCGTTGACGGGAGGCAGGAAAAGAAGTTTGAACCGAGTGGTGCAAGACTCGCACGCTTTGCGGCAGACGCCAACAAGATGACTCGCGAGCTGCGAGACACGGGTGTCGAGGCTTACCAGTTCCATGACCGATACCGATCACTCGTGACGGTGGGCAGCTTCGACAACCTGGGCCGCCAACTGCCCGATGGCCGATTCGAGTATGCCCCGGAAATCCGCTCGTTGATGAAGAAATACAGCGCCTTTAACGTGGCGCCGGAACTGGCACGCCAGGTTCCCGCCGGCGCCAAGGGCGTGGCCGGAAACAACGTGGCGATGATTCCATTCGATGTCGAACCGACACCGATTGCCGTGCCGAAAACGAGCAAGCGAAGCCTGTACGGCGCCGCAGTCGGCATGCGATAGTCGGATTGCATTCGGTCGACGACCGTTTTTCCGGGAGGTCCAAAGGCGGGCCTCGCGTCCAAGTCAACGGCCGGATAGGCTTACGCGGAATGACGATTCCATTCCGCTTTGACGCCGCGGCTGACGTCCGGCGACGCATCATCGGCCATGTTTGATCTTGTCCTCGGCACAAATAATGCAAAGAAACTCATCGAGCTTCGCTTGCTGCTGCCCGAGGACCGCGTCCGCCTGACGCCATTGAAAGAGATCCCCGGTGCCATCGATGTTGAGGAAACGGGTGACACGTTCGCGGCCAATGCTGCGATCAAAGCGACCCAACAGGCACAACACCTCGGCCGCTGGGTGCTCGCCGAAGACAGCGGATTGACGGTTGACGCGCTCGGCGGAAAACCGGGCGTCATGTCGGCACGTTACGCGGGAACCCACGGGGACGATGAAGCCAACAATGACAAATTACTCGCGGCCTTAAAAAACGTTCGCGAAGAAGAAAGGGGAGCACAGTTCAACTGTTTCCTCTGTCTCTCGGATCCTTCGGGGACCGTTCGCCTGGAAGAACACGGGCGTTGTGCCGGCCGGATCGCGATAGCAAGAAGTGGTTCTGCAGGTTTTGGCTACGATCCGCTTTTCGTTATCCGCGAGTATCATCGCACGTTCGGCGAGCTCGACCTGACCGTGAAGCGGGCCATCAGCCATCGTTCACGAGCGCTCAGGCGATTGATCCCGAGACTTGTCCGGCTGGTCGACCAGGAACAAGCCGCAACGGCAAGTGGATGATTACCGCATCAAGTGCTCAGGTCGCGGGAATCCCCAGCTTTCGGCCAGCGCATCGGCAGCTTCTTCGCGATCTGTGAATTCGCCCCAGGGACCATTGTGTAAAAAGGCGTGTGCCAATTCGTGCGCGATGACATACAACCCGAATGATTCAGAGCAATCTGCCAAACGGGGCTTCAAGACGACGCAGCGGCTGCCTCGACCATCCGCCGTCGGTAGCGCCAACAATGGCGCGTCGGCCGCCGTGCGGCGCCGGAGTTTGATGATGCGAAAACGGGGATCATCGATGAAGTCACGCTGCACCTCGATCGGAAGTGCCCGAAGAACGGTGATCAAGCGGTAACGCAGCGGTTCGGATTCGTGGAACCCGTCAAGCAGCGGCGCAAATACCAACGTCTCTTTGTTCATGCGCTTTCACGTGAACTTCGTTCTGACACCGGCAACCCGCCCGCCGGTCCGGGCTTTGTCGGTTCGGGAGGTCGATGCAGATCAATCGCCGATCCCTTCGGTCCTGCGGCCTGTTTACGCCGCGCCTGGGAAAACGAAATCAACGCCAACACGACAAAGACGGAACACAGGCACGACATCGCCCCCACGACGAAGATGGCGTATCTTTGTGTCGCCGGGGCGCCTGCGGCTTGCAGTGAAGCGTACGCAACCCAGCAAAATCCGGCCAGCGCGCCAAGAGCGGCGATGCCTGAGGCGGACTGCATCGCAGCCTTGCGTCGGTGGGGATTGAGCGCAACGACGCCGCAAAACAGGATTGGGATCCCGAGCATCATTGGAAGAAATTTCGTCGGGCTTTTGGCGTCGGTAGCTATCAGCCCCGCTGCCGTGAGCCCGCAAAGAAGTAATCCGAAAATGATACCAGCGCGTGCCATACCGCCTTGACGCCCTCGTGGGAATCACTGACCCAATGTGTTCGTAGCAGCCTAACCGGATGGACCGCCCTATGCGAGAGGGAATCATCGGCGCCGCTGTCTGACTGTTTCACGCGGGCTCAGGTCTCCAGCTTCAATACCGGCAATCGCCCTCGTCGGTCAATTTGTTGCCGAATTCTCGATGGTGTCGAATCGGCTGGTACGGGCCGCTGCGAGGGAGGCAATGCCGGCGGCAAGTAATGACTCCCCTGGCGGGTGCCGCGACGACGCAGTTCGCCTTCGATCGCAAGACGCAATGCCGACTTCTCAAGGCACCACTTTGGCTCGATCAAATAGCTCGGAGGTGCCTCGCCGCTAATCCTTTCCACAATCACCTGTGGCGGTATCCGCTCGAGAAAGTCGACAGCGGTGCGTATGTATTCTTCGCGGCTCATCATGGCGATCTTTCCCGATTCGACGTCGTCACCCAGGGGTGTGCCCCGTACTGCGTAAAGGTTGTGCAACTTGACGGCGTCCAAACCGAGGCGACCGATTTCGTCCGCGGTCGACATCATCATGTCGTGCGTCTCGCCCGGGATCCCCAAAATCACGTGGGCGCAACATTCCACCTTCCTGCCGCGACTGCGATCGATCGCGTTGACCATATCAGCATGCGAGTGGGCTCGGTTCATCCAACGCAAGCTTTCATCGTGAATCGTCTGCATCCCGTATTCAATCGAAACGTAATGTTGCGATCCCAACCGATCGACCAATTCAAGTACTGAATCGGGCACACAGTCGGGACGTGTTCCGATTGCCAATCCCAAGACTTCATCGTTGATTGAAAGAGCAAGCTCGAACACCTCGCCAAGCTGGTCGACCGGCGCATAGGTGTTGGTGGCCGGCTGGAAATAGGCAATGAACCCGGCCACCTTGTCATATCGGTGCCGCAAAGTCTCGATTCCGGAGCTCAATTGCTCGCTCACCTGCTTCAGCCTGACTCGGCGAGAGGGGCTGAATGAGCGATTATCACAGAAATTACAGCCGCCTCGGGCCACCGCGCCATCGACATTAGGACAGGTGAAACCAGCGTCCAAACTGACGCGCTGGACGCGTCCGCCGAAGCGTCGACGCAAAAACGCACCGAAATAGTTGACCGGCAGCTCTTCCTGCTGCCATGCCAATCGAGGGTCAAAATTGCAATTTGAGTCCACGCTAACCGTTGCCAAACCAGTGGGGGGAGCGACAATAATAGGATGTGCGGGAGGACGGGTCGAGGTCGCGAAGAATTCGCCGCGTTGACCTGAAACCCCTTTATGCAAATTCAAGACGTTACGGCCTGTCGAGACATACCGTGAGCATGGAAACTGACACCCAAGAATTTGCCGGCCCCTACGGTCAATTGACGCCGTGCGGTGGCGGCGATCCAATCCCCCTGATGAAAGATCGATTGTTGATTGGACGGCGCGGCGAAGCCGATGTTCAATTGCGCTTCAACAACGTTTC
>JAHELS010000265.1 GCA_024644085.1 Rhodopirellula sp. | reverse complement strand
GTCAGTTACCCGATCTCAAACACATCGACTCGGCCAAAATCGGGGAAGTTGCCATTTTCTTTTTTCTCAGGCTGGCCTTGGCTTCCGACCAGGATTAGACGTTTGCCGTCAGCGCTAAACAAAGATTGCGTCACGCGGTAGCCGAGCTTCAAACTGGCTTTCTTGGCGCCGGACTGGAGGTCAAACATGGCTACGTTCCAATCGCCACCTCGAAGTCGTCCGCCCATCACGAATGACTCGCCCGAGGGATGAACGGCGAGCGTTTCCATCAATCCTTCGCCTGATTCGCCCTGATGCGTTTGATCTATCATCTTTGGATCAACCGTTTGCCAATCCCACTTTTGCCACAACTGTTTTCCGTTTCCCGCCATCGGGTCGCGCATCGGTCCCATCCCGGCGAGCAACAACTCGCTTCCGTCGGGAGTGAACTGGATCGCAAAAATTCCTCCCAGGTAACAGTGACTTTTGATGATGCCCCAGCTGGTGAAGTCCGGCGTCGTCCAGTTCGCGAGCAACTCGCCATCGCTGATTCGATAGACGCGAATTTCACCCATCAAATTCCCCGCCGCAACGTGTTGGTTGTCGGGGCTGATCGCCACCGCCTGCACGGACGGAACATGCGAGAGGCTTTGCAAAACCTCGCCGGTTGTCGAATCCAAAACCCGAATGGACGGTTCACTTTCCGCATTCGGTTCGTACTTGTAGCCGCCCGCGAGATACTGGCCGGTGACCGAAGCGAGTAATTTGCGGTCGGGTGAAACAGCCATGTCCCAAGACCAGAACCCGTGAAGTTGATTGCGGCGAATTTCCGATTCGGTTTTCAGGTCGAACCAGCAAGCTGCGCCGTCGTAGCCGGCTGAGACAATCGTGTTGTCATCGATCACGTCGACGGAGCTGACGTAGCTTTTGTGCGTGTAGAGTCGCTTGGATTCGGAAGATTCTTCGATGGACGTAAGGTAAACGCCATCCATGCAACCGGCGACGAGGCCAGCGCCATCGGGTAACAAGGCTGCCGAAAGCACACCCATGGGAAGCTTGTGGCCGTGTTGTTTGGTGAGTTTCATTCTCGTCTCCGCTGTTAAATCAACAACTCACGAACCGGCGCGGCGTCTTCTTCGACTCGCGAAAACGTTGGCAATCCTGGCAGATCGTATTCCTCGTGAGGATCAATCCCGAGCGCAGAGAAAATCGTGGCGAACAGCTGACGATTGTCGACCGCGTTCTCGGCGACTTCATGCCCAAGTTCGTCAGTGGATCCATGAACCACACCTCCACGAATGCCTGCGCCCGCCATCGCAAGACTCCAGGCCTTTGGATAATGCTCGCGACCTCGAGCCTCATTGAGCCAGGGTGAACGACCAAACTCACCCATCGCGATCACCAACGTATCTTGCAACATACCGCGTTCTTCCAAGTCAGTAATCAGCTGGTACATCACATTGTCCAACTCCGGCACCAGCATTTGATGCATCTCGTGTTGGAAGACATGGTTGTCCCAAGGCATTCCGTTAGCAACCATCACAAACGTTGATCCGTTTTCGATCAAATGACGTGCTTGCAGCGCATGCTGAGCAAACGCTCCGGGTCCGTAGCGCTGGCGGTCTGCTTTGGGTAATGAATCCAGGTCAAACAGGGGCGCACAACTCATCAAGCCATTCACGCGATCAAACGCCGCGTTGAGCGATTCGGCCGCTTCGCTACGTCGATCGTTCTCGTACTTTCGACTCAGGAAGCTGCGCAGTGCTTCGCGGTCTTGATGATCGATGTCCGAAATCGAATCGAGCTTATTGAGGTTGGGTATCGAAAACTCACCACCGGCACGCACCGGGCCGTAATGAGCACCCAGCCAACCGGCCCAGTTGCCCGCTTTGAAACCTTTGAATTCGTTGCCTTCGGGACACGGGTCCAACAGGATGAACTGTGGCACCGGGCTATCGAGCTGCCCGAGTTGTTCGGCGACAACACTGCCAAGGATCGGGCGAACGAACGGCTGCCTCGGTTTATCACCACGTGTGAGCACATCGATTCCCTGAAAATGCTCGCTTGGCTCGGTACTCATGCTCCGGATCACGGCCAGCTTGTCCATGATCCCGGCGCACTGGGGCATCAACGAACTGATTTTCACACCAGGAATGTTGGTTGGAATCGCTCCGAAGGGTCCGCTGCTGGGCGTGCCCGGCTTGGGATCCCAGGTCTCGAACTGGCTTGGCGCGCCGCACAGCCACAGCAAGATGCATTTCTTTCCCTGTCGCCGCGTTTCCTCCGCCAATGCGGGAACGGAGAACAATCCGTTGAAGCTGGCGACCGACGCGGCGCTCGCTGCCATCGTGCCCTGCAAGAACAATCGGCGGTGCAGCGTGTGTTCGGGGCTTCCGCAGGTTTGGTTGGGTTTCTTCATGGCTTAGTGATTGAATAGAAACTCGGCGCTCGTCAGCAGCGACCACAACACTTGTCGTAAAGCTCGGTCCTGCTCGCCACTTCGTTTTGCCAAGTAGGCTGTCACAGCACTGGATTCATCGACGGTCGGCTCGCGCGCGTAAACGGTGGCGAACAACTCTTCGGCGCGCAGCTCATCCGACTCCAACCCGCTGACGCGATATAACAATCCTCCAGCGTCATCGCTTTCGCTAAGAAACTGATCCAAGCCACTTCCGTTGCTAAAGAACAGCGTGCTATCGACGCCGACGACCGTTTCATCCGGCAATACATCGGTGATCTGTTGGCGAAACTGTTTCACCAAATCTGCGTCGTTCCTGAAACTGCCGCGAGCGACGATTTGAATCGAACGCGCGAGTTGCTCGCCGGTGAGCGGACGCTCGAGATACCAGGCGAATGTAGCAGGGTCATTCACGCCATCCGGACGCAGCGATTCAAGCTGATACGCGTCACTCAACGCCAAACGCCGCACGATGCCGCGGATGTCGTAGCCGCTTTCGACAAACTCATCGGCCAGCCATGAGAGCAACTCAGGATGACTCGGCGGGTGAACGCTATCCATTTCATCAAAAGGATGCACGATGCCGCGGCCCAGCATGATCGCCCACAAGCGATTGACCATCGCGCGGGCTAGTAAAGGATGATCGCGAAGCACCTGCTGCACAAATCGCTCACGCCGCGAAAACTTGGGAACCCGTGGAGCGTCTTTTTCGCTCGCCTCGGTGTACAAGTCTTCCGAGTCCGCTTGTTTCGCGTCGGCCGCCGGTCTCGATTCTTCGACCACCGGAGCGCCAAAGAACGTCAACAAGTTGGGCGTGCTATCGCCCTCCAGATTGGCAAAGTCCGAAAAGCCACCGATAGCCGATTCAGCGACGTGCATGCCCGGCTTGCCTTTCGTGTTTTTACCGCGATTGAAAAACGCGACTAAGCCCCAATAGTGAGCTTGCTCAATTTCGTCGGCGACCATGTGGTCGTGGCACTGCGCACACTCAATTCGGATGCCGAAGAACGCGGGCGCGACTGCTTCGGCGATTGCTTGATGTTCATCATCGCGTTCGTACAGAAACCAGACTGCACCCCGCTTGTCCTTGTCTTCGGGCCTCGCAAGTAAGACTTCCGCGGCAACTTCGTTCCAAGGTCGGTTTGTTCGGAATACATCCTCAAGGTACGATCGCCAACCCGAGCCCGCACGTTGTTCGTATTTGCCTTCGTGCGTTCGCCCCATCAACAAAGTGTCAAACAGATCGGCAAAGTGTTGAACGAAGTCCTCGCTGTTTAGCAGATGATCGACGAGAGCCTCGCGACGTGTCTCGCGATCATCCGTCAAGAATTCATCGACTTCCTGGGGAGTCGGCACTCGACCCGCCAAATCCAAGTAGACGCGACGAACAAACTCACGATCCGAACATCGCGCGGCCGGTTCAATCGATTCGGCATCCCAGCGCCTCTGAACGAAGCGATTGATTGGCGCGTCGCCGTTTGTCGGTTCGCTTGCCACCAGTGGGCCAGCGACAAGAAACCCAAGCAGGGCGAGGGTGGGGATATGTCGAATCAGCGGCGGGGACATTGGGAGGTGGGATTCACTTGTTTGGCATTTCCCGGAGTGGTCCGGCGAAATCTCATTCTATCGAACAAACAGAAATCCAGTGAGTTGCTTGTGAGATTCCACACCTATTTTGTGACATATTGTACGGTGGGCATTCGCTATATCGTTTATCAACGCCTTGTAGAATTATGCCTTGTCGTGCCGAACGTCGCGCCGGCACTCACGCTCAAAAGGGACCTGCTCCGTGACCCATAGGCTAATCAGTTGCTTTGTACTGTCGCATCTCCTCCTTTTCAACGTTGGCTACTCCCAAAGGCTGACGTCGGACATTCCTTACGTCGACGACGGCCACGAGCGACATGTGCTCGATATCTACTCGCCTGAACAAGCGACCGACCAGAGCCTGCCGGTGATGTTCTGGATCCATGGCGGCGGTTGGCAGGTCGGCGACAAAAGCGATGTCGGACTGAAGCCCAAGGCTTTGACCGCACGAGGGTTTGTTTTCGTCTCAACGAATTACCGTCTACTGCCTGACGTCAGTATGGAAGTGCTGATTCGCGACGTTGCCACATCGCTCGGCTGGGTGCATAAGAACATTGCCGGATACGGCGGTGATCCAGATCGAATCTTTGTTGGCGGACACTCCGCAGGCGCCCAATTGGCCGCGTTGATTTGTACCGACGATCGTCACTTGAAAGAACAAGGAGTGCCATTTGACGTGCTAAAGGGTTGCGTTCCGGTGGACGGCGACACTTACGACATCCCCAAGATCATCATGACGGCCGAACACCGGCAGACCTTGTACGGCGGCAAAATGTTTACGTTTGGTCATCGGCAGAAGTTTGGGAACGACCCGGAGAAACATGTCGACTATTCGGCGGTGACGCACGTCGCGAAAGGCAAGAATATTCCCCCGTTCTTGCTTCTTTACTTTTCGGGCAACCCCGATACGAGAGCTCAAGCGCACCGTATGGAGTCGGTGCTTAAGGAATCGGATATTCCAGCGAGGACGTATGGAAAAAGGGACAGTAACCACAGTCAATTGAACAACGACCTTGGAATGGCCGACGATCCCGCCACGCAGGAGTTGTACCAGTTTCTCAATGCGCATTTTGGTGACAAATGATCGTTTTCAATCACAGAGCGTTTCTCCACAGTGCGTCGTTGTTGCCTGTCTTTGCGGCGACCCGTTCGACGGTCTTTGCGCAAAAACCAAATCGGCGGTTCGAGGCGACTTCGCCCTGCCTCTCGTTGGCCTGAAGTTCCACCTGTTATTTGGGCGCTCGCTCCATGTGCGGATAGCGGTAGTCGGCGCTATCGTTCGTCGAAACTTTCGTTGTCGACTTATCGGCTAAGTCATACAGAAAGAGTTTCCCGCCGGCATGGTAGACGATTGTCGATTCATCTTTCGACCAACGTGGGTAAGCAAACCAGATCGGCTTTCCGTCTTCGTTGGCAAATGGCTTTGCGTTTGAGATGACACGTTGCTCTGCGTCAAAATCGGCGATGTAAAGTGTGCGTCCTGAAACCTGACGCTTGAAGCCGGCTTGATACTCGAAACAGACTCGGGTTTCGCTGGTCGAAAGACTGACTCGGTCGAGCACACCGTCTGCTGCCAGTTCACATTCGATGGATTCAAACTTTGGCTTCGCGTTATCCCGTACGGTCATCAGATAGTAGCCCAGGCGCTGCTCGGGTGGATTGGAACGCACAAGAATTCTGCCGTCTGTCATGCAAGTGTATGCCCAAGTGTGATAGCTTTGGTCAGTCAGCGCGAATTCTTCGCCCGGCTTTCCCCCAACCTTGCTGGCCATGACTTGATAGCCACCGGTGTTCGGATTCCGGCGATTCCAGATCGGCGTGTTCGTGCCATCTCGTGTCCAAGTCTGATTGAAGTCGGTATGCGTTCCATCGGTCAATGGATGAAGACCCGTACCGTCGACCTTGATAATGTGGATCGCCGTTTTCCATTTGCTGACGTCGGGATCGTTCTTCAGGCGGCGAAAGAACACCAGCATGTCGCCTGTCTTGGACCAAGAGGGTTTAAAATCCCAGTGTCCTTCTGTGAGCGGCTTCCCCTCAGGCTTGCCGTACTCGCCCACATGAATTTCTCCGTCGGTGTAATAAGAGCCGATGAACCCGCTGCCGTTTTCGGATATCGACTCGGGTTCAACCGCAGCCACTCCATTCGCGGTCACACCCGCTGTCATGGCGACGACAAAAACGGCCAAAGACGACAATACAGTTGTGGATTGATACATCACTTATTTACTCGTGTACGCTTTGGTGGTTGACCGAACATCTTAAACCACGTGGTCGTGCTAAGCAGTACAGCCCAATCGCCGTCACGGAGAAAACGTTTGACTTGCATGCCCGCATTCAGAATGGACTAAACTCCAGTCGTAGATTTGTCCTGCCAAGATTGTCCCCCCCGATCGCCTTTGACGACACGGAGCTAACCACACATGGCCTCATCATCCCTGACTTTTCGCTTTGGAATCGTTTTCACACTCAGTTTGGCGACTTACCCCGCACAGCCGTATGGTTCAGTCTTCGGTGCAGAACCGACCGTCAAGCCGATTCGGGCGTTGCTGGTTCTCGGCGGTTGCTGCCATGACTACGAGACTCAACAAGAACTGCTCTCCAAAGGTATCACCGAGCGCGCACACGTCGATGTTGTCATCGCCTACGATTCCGACAAGACAACGAAGCATCTGAACCCGGTTTACGAGTCACCGGTATGGGCGAGAGACTTTGACGTTGTGATTCATGACGAGTGTTCATCCGGTGTCACCGACCTGGCACTGATCGATCGTATTTTGGAACCACATCGTAGAGGCCTTCCGGGTGTGATCTTGCATTGTGGAATGCACAGTTATCGAAGCGAGGGATACCCCGAGGTCACGCCCTGGTTTGAATTCACTGGACTTCAAAGCACCGGACATGGTCCACAAGTCCCGATCGACGTCACCTACTCTTCGCCCGACAACGCGATCACGCAAGGCCTCGCCAATTGGACCACGATCAACGAAGAGCTCTACAACAACAGCGCGATTACGTTGCTCGATTCCGCGACCGCCCTGGCTCGCGGTAAACAAACGATCAAAAACAAGCAAGGTCGCCAACGGGTTGAGGATTGTGTCGTCGTGTGGACGAACAACTATCGCGACACCGCCCGAGTGTTCGCGACGACGCTTGGCCACAACAATGAGACGGTTGCCGATTCACGCTACCTGGATCTCGTCACCCGTGGTCTGCTCTGGTCGTGCGGCAAGCTGAACGAGCAGTATCTTAAGTCGAAGTAGCAATTGGCAGCTTTCCCCCCAAGAGGTTGCTCCGTTTGGGACAAAGTTGGCCAGAATGTGGCAGTTGGAATTCCGTGCCGGTATGCTTTCTTTCATACGGGACCTCGTTCGTTGGTGCCCTATCCCTCGGTGACTACCAAAATCAGGAAGTTTAATGTCGAACACACCCACGAAAATTGCTCGACGTCGGTTTTTGAAGACCACCGCTGCGGCGACGGGTGCCGCCGTGATGGCGCCGACGATCATTCCAAGCTCGGCTCTGGGCAGAGACGGTGCGGTCGCGCCAAGCGAACGGATTGTGGTCGGTGGGATCGGGATTGGTAGGCGAGGTGGCTACGATCTCGGCTGCTTCCTGGAACAAAAGGATGTTCAGTTCGTTG
>JAHELS010000061.1:1460-29244 GCA_024644085.1 Rhodopirellula sp. | reverse complement strand
TATCGAAGCGGCCGTCAACGCTCTGGATAATTTCACCGCAGATAATTCTGGTGGGTTGGGTGACGACACCGCGACGCTCACCACCGCGCCCGCTGACATCGCAGCGACCACCGACGTTGGTCCACTGATCACCGTCGCGGCCGTGAACAACGGTGCGGCCTACAACGATGTGGCGATCAACTTCGTCGCCGACGACACTGGGCTCAATGCGGGTGCCGACTACGACAGCGAGCAAAAGATCCTGACCGTGACGTACGACACCTCTGGTGCTACCGTGGACCTGCAGGACGTCGCTAACCTTATTGACAATCACACCGTCGACGGTGCCGTGGCAACCGCACTGTTCACCGGAACCGAAGCGGCCGCCTTCGATCTGCTGACCGCGACGGCTAAAACGTCTCTGACCGACAGCCTCGACACGCTCAAGACCGGTGGCGAAGTCCTCAACGGAAGCCTGGTCTTCCAGCTCAACGGTGTCGATGGTGCCGAAACCTTCAACTTCGGAGCGGGCACATCCGCGTCGCAGATCGCCGCCGCAGTCAACTTGGTCAGTGACAGCACGGGTGTTACCTCCTCGTTTGCCGCGGCCACGGGACTGGCCTTCACTTCGACGGCCTACGGAAGTGACGCATTGGTCAACATCGATGTGGTCAGCGAAGGAACCGGTGGAACGTTCAACGACAACCTCAGCGACTACCGCAGCACGGGCACCGACCTTGTTTCGACCGTCAACGGAATCGAGGCTGCCGGAGACGCGAATGTCCTGTCGATCAATACCAGCACCCTCGACCTGACGTTGACCGTCGACGATGGCAGCAGTTCGAACTTCTCGTTCTCGATCACCGGTGGTGGAGCCCTGTTCCAACTCGGTCCCGATGTGACCACGAACCAGCAGGCCCGGTTGGGAATCGCCAGCGTCAGCACCGGCCAACTCGGCGGTCCGACCGGACGTGTTTACGAGCTGAGCAGCGGCCAGGCTCGCAGCCTGACGAGCGACGTCAACGGTGCGGCCCGGATCATCGACGAAGTGATCGACAAGGTCACCAGCCTCCGCGGTCGACTCGGTGCGTTCCAGTCGACGACGCTCGAAAGCAACCTGGTGTCGCTTGGTGAAACCCAAGCCAACCTGTTGGAAGCCGAAAGCTCGATTCGCGACGCCGACTTCGCGAAGGAAACGGCCAGCTTGACGCGGGCCCAGATTCTCGTGCAATCGGGTACGAACGTGCTCGCTTTGGCAAACCAGAATCCGCAAAACGTCCTCTCGCTGCTGCGATAAAGCATCGATTTCAGAGAGACGCTCATTGATAGCATTCCGGCCGGCGAAGGCACCTTCGCTGGCCGTTTTGCGTTGGTCGCGGTCAGCCCAAGTCGTCTCGGGCTGAGAAAAGTCCCCCGCCCTGGTGATTGACGCGTCGCTCCCGGATAACCGTGAAAACCGCGACAATACGTACCTTTTGACGCGACTCAGACGGTTTGCCCACGGCGACCCGATCCCGCCCGGCGCCTCTCTTTGCCGTGAGGTAGCGTTTTTCTGAACCTAACCGCTCCATTTTGACGATCCCACCTAAGTCCGGACTCTCGGTTCGGCATAGCGCTACGACGTTCACGCCGTGAATTCGAGCGAGACCTTTCCACTGCAGTGACATAGATCCATGGGTCGAATCCAATCCTCCATCGGCTTGATCACCGGTACCGACATTGCCGGTACGGTCGATCAATTGATGGCGATCAGTGCTCGGCCCCGTGATCGGCTGCTCTCGCGCACCGAAAATCTGCTGAGGGAACAACAGGCGATTGCCGAGTTGACGGCGTCGGTCATCGGCGTCCAGCTGGCCGGCAACCAGCTATCGAACATTTCAACGTTTCGTTCCAAAACAGCGGATTCGAGCGATAGCGCAACGTTGTCGGTCGAGGCGGGAAGTTCGGCAGTCCCAGCAACTCACCTCGTCCGCACGCTGCGAACCGCGGCGACTCATGCCGTTGCATCGTTGCAGCGATTCGCGGCGACCGACACGGCACTTGGTTTCGCTGGTGAATTGCGAATCAACCCCAACGGCGGCCAGATCGATGCCTCCGCCGACCTGAGTGGGCTCAATGGCGGTCGCGGCGTCGAGGGCGGGACGATTCGGATCACCGACCGTTCCGGGTCATTCGCGGATATCGATTTGAGTGGTGCACGGAACATCAACGATGTGATTGAGACGATCAACGATGCGGCCGTCGGTGTGCGGGCAACGACGGTTGGTGCCGCAATCAAGTTGACCGACGAAACGGGCGACACCGCATCGAACTTGAAGGTCGAACAACTCGGATCGGTCGAAACGGCGGCGGATCTTGGTCTTTGGGGAATCGACACCGCAAGCACGACGGCGACCGGAATTGATTTGGAGCTTCCCGCCGGTGTCAACGCACTTCGCGGCACGGTGCTCAGCGAACTCAACGGCGGAACGGGGATCGGGCCACTGGGAACGCTTGACATCGACCTCTCGGACGGCAGCAGTGCGTCGATCGATCTTTCCACGGCGACGACCACGAGCGAGGTGATCGATCTGATCGATGCGGCGGGACTCGATTTGATCGTCAAGCTCAACGATGCAAAAAATGGATTCCAACTTCGCGACGTCTCGGGCGGCGCCGGTTCGTTCGACATCAGCTCGGGTGACTCGACCGCGGCCGACCTTGGCATTGCGGCATCCACGACCGATGACATCGTGGTGGGCGAAAACCTGAATCGCCAGTCGGTCACGTCCACGACGTTGCTCGAGGATCTGAATCAGGGCCTGGGGATTGACGACGGCAGCTTTACGATCACCGACAGCAGCGGTGCGATTGGCGCTGTGAACATCAAGGTCGAGGGTTTGACCACGGTCGGCGACGTGATTGATGCGATCAACAACCTTGGGATCGGTGTTACCGCCTCGGTCAACGACGATGGCGACGGGATCGCGATCATTGACACAGCGGCCGGCGCCGGAACTCTCGAAATCGAAGATACCGGCACCGGGACGTCGGCGGCTGATTTATCGATTGCCGGGATCGCGACCACGCAGGTCGTCCATGGCAATTCCGAGTCGGCTCTTGTCGGTACACAGGCGGGCGTCGTAACCGTCGAGGCGACCGACACTCTTGACACTTTGGTCACCAAAATCACCGAAGACGGCCGTTACGGCGACGCCTCGGTGCAGGTCAACGATGACGGAACGTACTCGCTGCGGATTCGCAGCAATCGCGGCGGCGAAGCGGGCCAATTCTCAATCAACACCACCGGCTTCAGCCTCGATCTTCGCACGGAGAGTCGGGGCACCGATGCGCTGATCGCCATTTCAACCAATGGCAGCGTGGAGCGATTTCAAACATCATCCGACGGTGTTTTCACTCTGGACGCGTCGGGCGACAACGTCGCCGCGGTGACTTCGACCACCGCCCTGGATGATCTCGCCAGCGGCACCAACCGCGGCAGTTTTACGATTACCGACAGCGCCGGCGAAAAGAGCGCCATCAATATCAGGGTTGATGAGATCACGACGGTCGGCGATTTTGTTGACGCGATCAACAATCTCGGCCTCGGTGTGACAGCGTCGATCAACGAAGATTCCACGGGAATCCAGATCGTCGACACCGCCGGAGGGTCCGGGACGCTGACGATCGAGGACGTCGGCAACGGACAGGTCGCTTCCAGTCTGGGGATCGCCGGCGACGCGACCGTCCAGACGATCGGCGGATCAAGCGTCTCTGCTCTGGTCGGTCCGGCCGATTCGGAAACATCGTCGGATTCATCCGGTGTAACGCTGACACTGAAACAATTGTCCGAGTCGCCGATCACGGTCACAGTTGCCGAAGACCCCAGCGCCGTGACGACGGCCGCCAATTCGTTCGTCGACCAATTCAACTTGCTGGTCGACAAACTCAATTCACTGACCTTCTTCGATTCCGAGACGGAGGAAGTCGGATTGCTGTTTGGATCAAGCGAAGCCTTGAGAATCCGCAACAGTTACAACCGGCTGCTTTCGGGCAACATCCTTGGTGCTGGCGATTTCCGTTCGATCGGCCAGGTCGGGATCAAGTTCGATGAAGAAGGGAAACTCGATCTCGATACCAGCAAACTGAGCGCCGCGCTGTCGGACAATCAATCCGATGTCGAGGAATTCTTTACCGCCGCCGACTCCGGACTGGCCAACCGTCTCAGCTCGCTGGCCGATCGGATTGCGGGCGAAGGTAGCGGCATGCTGCTCAATCGCACCGAAACGTTGTCCGACCAGATCGAAGCCAACAATTCTCGCATCGAGAGCATGAACCTGAGGCTTGAAAACGAACGCGAGCGATTGTTGCTTCAGTTCTACAAGACCGAAGAAGCGATCGCAAAAATTCAGTCAAACCAGTCCGCTATTCAGTCGATTCAACCGATAACGATCCCGACGCGATAGGTTGAACTCGCTGGACTGTATTCCAGCCTTCGCAATATTCCAGCCTTCGCAATCATCAAGGACGACAACGATGACTCAACAACAAAGCATCCGCCGCCGCGACGGAGTCGATTCCGGCGAAAGGTACCTCGAGGCTGCCGTGCACACCGCGTCGCCAGCTCGAATGCGGTTGATGTTGATCGAACGGGCCATCGGTGTCTCGGATGCTCTCGCCGCATCGTGGCGGGACGGATCCAAGCCCGGTCCGAACGAGTATTACATCAGGCTGCTCGAATTGCTGAACGAACTGCTCGACGGGATCAAAGGTGGATCGAGCGAGGGAGAAAACGATCTCTGTCGCACCGTGGCTGATATGTACGTGTTTTTGTGTAAACACATCGTTGCGGCGGAGTCCACGAATGACGCCGATGCGATCGCCGAGGTCAAAACGGTCCTCGAGGTGGACTGTGAGACGTGGCGTGCCGTTTGTGCCCAGGAACAACCGGCCGACGCAAACGCGGCCGTCTCGAACACGAATTCTGCGGCCAAAACTGGCCTGAATCTCGAGGGATAAACGCATTTTCCGGTCCATATCGCGGCGATTCGCACGTTGCCGCATTGGATGCAAAGCGCTATCCTTATTCGTAATGGCCGGATCCCGATGTGGGATTCCCGACCGATCGTGCATTGAATGAGGCTCGCGAAATGCGTTTGTTGATGTTGTTGTTGGCAGTGGGATTCGCCACCGCGGCTGCCCGTGTGTTCGCTCAATCGGCCGTGGCAGAACCACCAGCCGCCAATGATGCGTCCGAGGTGGCCGAGAAGGCAACCGGCAAGGATCACAAAAAGGCCGAAGACGCGAGTGAAGAACTCTACATCCGCGTCAAGAAAACGGACGAAGGAAGGCCCAGCGCCCTGCAAACGGCCATCGTCCGGTTCAAGGGAAAACAGGGTTCCAAGTACGCCGGCAAGGTCGTTGACCTCGTGGGTGTCGTGCACATCGGCCAACGCGAATATTACCAGGAACTCAACAAGCGATTAAACAAGTACGATGTTGTGCTGTACGAGTTGGTCGCGCCCGACGGAACACGCATTCGTCCGGAGGATCTTGAGAAACGACGTTCACTGTTGGCTTCCATGCAAACCGGCATGAAAGACATGCTGAATCTCGATTACCAGTTGGAGCTGATTGATTATCTCGCCAAGAACTTTCGCCATGCGGACATGAGTCCCGAAGAGTTCGTCGAAGACCTCGAGCGCCGCGGCGACAGCATCTGGAAGATGGTGGCGCGAATGATGGGCGCCGGTCTTGCCTCGCAAGCGTCCACGGGTGGCGACGCCGGAATGTTGCTGGCGTTTTTCAGCAGCGACAGACCGAAGCGGATGAAGCAGGCGATGGCCCGTCAACTTGTCGATATCGAACTGGTCACCGCCGGGATCGATGACGCCAATGGTGAGAACACGTTGATCAAAGGCCGCAATGCGAAGGCATTCGAGATCTTGAAAGAAGAACTCGACGCGGGAAAGCAAAAGATCGCCGTTTTCTACGGTGCGGGCCATTTGCCCGACATGGTCGAACGGCTGGAAACCGAGTTCGAGATGTCGCCGCGCAAGACCACCTGGCTCGACGCCTGGGATCTGACTCAGAACTAGGCTTTGTATCAAAAGGCGTCTGACCCCTCCAGTCAAGGCGCAATTTCTGGCAAACTGGCTTGCACTCCAAAGGGTCAGAACCCTTTTGAGACAAAGACCATCAAGAGCGCCAGTGAGTGAGATCAGCCGACCCGAGTGTGGGCCGGCAACAAGGGGCGACAGCGACACCGTTCCGGCAGAATTCATCGGGAAACCCGATCGCCGGAACTCGCGGAGCTCGGTCCGGCCTACGCGGCTCGTATGTTGGTCAGAGCGTGGGCCTGCGGCTTTCAACGCTCTCACGTCACCAGCTGAGCCCGTCGAGCAGTGCGGCGGCTGCGTCACTCTTGTTCAGCACGTAATAGTGGATCCCGGGTGCACCCTGCTCGATCAGATCGATTGTCTGCTTTCGCGCGTGCTCGACGCCGGTTTTGAACTGGTGATCGGCGTCATCATGCTCGTTCATCGCTTGCTGCAGCGATTCGGGGATATTCGCCTTGCACATCGAAGCGATCCGAAGCGCCTGTTTGAAATTCGTGACCGGAAGGATTCCGGGTACGATTGGCACGGTGATTCCCGCCGCGACACAGCGGTCACGGAATCGATAGTAATCATCGTTATTGTAGAATAGCTGCGTGATGACGACGTCCGCGCCGGCATCCACTTTGCGTTTCAGGTTCTCAAGGTCCGTCTTTTCATCGGGTGCTTCCTGGTGAACCTCCGGGTAGCCGGCAACTGCGATTCCGAAATCGTTGAACTTTGCCCGGATCAACTCGACCAATTCGTTGGCGTAACACAGCCCCCCTTCGACTGCTTCGAATCGCTCGGTTCCCTTGGGTGGGTCACCTCGAAGGGCAACGATGTAGTCGGTCTGCTGGCTTTTCGCTTTGGCCAGGTAATCTTCGAGTTGTGAAACCGTGGCATTGACGCAGGTCAAATGCGAAGCGACGGGCAAGTCTGTGATTTCCCGAACTCTGCGCAAGACGTCGAGGGTCGTTCCCTGCGTTGATCCTCCCGCACCGTAAGTACAGGTGAAAAAGCTCGGTCCAAATTTTGTCAATCGCGCGACGTTTTCGCACAACGAATTCAATCCGGCTTCGGTCTTGGGCGGGAAAAGTTCGAACGAAATTGCGCAGT
Source organism: Rhodopirellula sp. (assembly GCA_024644085.1). Taxonomy (GTDB): domain Bacteria; phylum Planctomycetota; class Planctomycetia; order Pirellulales; family Pirellulaceae; genus Rubripirellula. The sequence continues at coordinate 22,072 of JAHELS010000061.1, read as the reverse complement.
GTGACGTCGCGTAGTGGGACGCAAGACTCATCAAAATGGACCTGTCAATCGGCAAGAACTCGGGTCAGAAGGCACCGGGTGGCTACCCGAAGGGTCAGTCTAGTCACTCGGTATCTGTGTCACGCAGGTGGTGGGTCGCACCGCATCGAACCAAAGCTGAGGGTCAGCACGGCTGATGATGGCAACACCTATCCAGTGGGCCAGTATCCCGGGGGGCAGCCGAAATGATGGCAAAGTCAGTCGGTTGCTGCATTTCGACGCCGAGATCGAAAACGGGGCGAGGTGGAAGTCGCTCTTGCGTGAAACAGCCGGTATTTCCTATCAGGAGGCTCAGCTGATGATTGTATCCACACAGCGGATTCCTTGTTAGTGCGCTAGTACGGTTCCCCCTGTGGACCGCAACGGGCACACGCAGCGATTACCGAGAGTCATGGAGGACTTCGGATGTCGGACGACGCAACGGCGATAGAAGTATGGGCAGCCAAGCTCGAGGGTGATTCGCCGGAAGAGCAAGTCACGGCGCTTCGGCAGATATCGGGTCAAGATGTCGTCAAAGGCCTGACCCCGGCGATCATCAACCTCGCCGGCAGCCGCGACGACGAGGTGCGGATGTGGTCCGCCGAGGCGCTTGAATCGTCCGTCCAACCGCAAGCCACCGACGTTCTGCCGTTGGTCGGATTGTTGGGACGTGATGTAGATGACGGCGAGATCGGGTATTGGGCCGCAACGATGCTCGGCCGTCTCGGTCGCGACGCCGCCTCCGCCGCCCAAGCACTCGAAACCTGCCTTCGTGAGTCGATGTACCTGCCGGCGCGCGAGCGGGCGGCGTGGGCATTGAGCCAGGTCGGGGATGCTGCTGCGATCGCGATTCCAACTCTGAGGGAGGCGGCGGAAACCGCGCCGCCGCGATTGAGTCGCCTCGCTGCGGAAACACTTCGTGCAATCACCCCTGAGGATGCGACGAATGAATCCGACGATTCGGAAGAACTCGCCGCCTGAATAACCTGACAATCAGACACCATCGGCAGGGAGGCCGAGATGGGTTTATTCGGTCGCAAGAGGCGTTCGCGAAGAGAGTCTTCGCTCAGATCGGGGATTCCGTTTCTACGGTTCCTCGGGCCCGGAATCACTTTGTCCGGGATCGCAGCCGCGGTGTTCATGGTGTTCACCGGGCGTGTCGATCTGTCGACCATCGAGTTTCTGACCGGTGGCGGGGGTTCGCGCGAGACGGCTAGTGCGCCGGCCGGCGAAAACATCCAACCAGTCAACCTTGAATCGCTTGGCCAGAAATCCTCCGAGACGATTCGCGTTGCGACTTTCAATATCCAAATCTTCGGCAAGAAAAAATCTTCCGACGAGAACGTGATGGCAATCCTCGCCCGCGTGGTGTCACAGTTTGACGTCATTGCGATTCAGGAAGTTCGTGGAGGTGACGCTGCTCCGATCGAGCGGCTCGTGCAATTATTGCGGGCCTCGGGCGGCCAGTACGCAGCGACGGTCAGTCAGCCGATCGGACGCACCTCGCAAACTGAATCGTATGCATTCCTCTGGGACGAATCACGTATTCAGCTCGTACCGCCGGCCTACCTGGTTCACGATCCGGCCGACCGCATGCATCGCGAGCCAATGGTCGCGTCGTTCGAGACCCGAGTCGGTGTCGCCGATGGGCGCCAACCCTTTCGCTTCACCCTGATCAACGTGCACACCTCCCCGTCCGAGGTCGCAGCATCGGCGATCGAAAACGAGATGAACGTCCTGGACGATGTTTTCGTGAGAGTCCGCCAATACGATTATGAAACCTCCGGCGAGGAAGATTGCATCATGCTCGGCGATCTGAACGTCGACACGGAAGGACTGAGAGAATTGGGACAGATCCCGGGAATCGAAACGATTGCGGGTGACATCAAAACCAACACGAGGCGAAGCAAAACGTACGACCACATCCTGGTCGACCGTCAAGTCACCCGCGAATACACCGGACGATTTGGAGTCCTCGACTTCCAACAGCACTTTGGGCTCACCGAGGAACAGGCAATCCTGGTCAGTGACCACCAACCGCTGTGGGCTGAATTCAGCGCTTACGAGATGCCGAGATTCGAAGAGGTTTCTGCGGGCAACAACGTCATTCGTTAATCGATCGAATCAAGCGGCGCGTTTCATTTTCAATCGCTTTTCGATCCTCGGCGGTGGTGTGCGCCACCGCCGGTGCAACCACCAATACTGTTCGACCGCTTCGCCAATGGCATCTGCCATTCGCCGGTTGTACCACTGGGTCAAGCTTGTCACCGAAGTGCAAACGTCGTCAACATCGTTTGCGGGATCGGCAACACCGGCACATGAAAGCTCGAATTGCATCGGTCGGCCATCGATTCGCTTGGTCGCCCCGACCATCATCGGCGCGTTGGCACCGAGCGAGAACAGTGCCAGGGCCTTGTGACACGACGCGGGGACTCCGAGAAAATTGACCCAGCATCCCTTGTGGCCGGCGTGCTGGTCCGCCAGGAGGGCGAGAATCCCGCCCCCCTTCAAATGGCTTTCAACCACCGGGGCACAGCCGGCCTTGTCGACCAGGTGCTGGCCTCGCGCGCCACGAAACCGTTCGACCCAGTCATGCAGAAACGCATTGTCCAATCGGCGGGCGATCGCAAGCGTGTTGAAGCCCATCAATCCGGTGACGTAACCGCCGACTTCGAAGTTGCCGAAATGTCCTGTCACGGTGACCGCGGGGCGACCGTTGAGAAGGTAGGCGAGCATCTTGCGGTTTTCGCGAAACCGAACATGCTTGTTCCAATTGGATAAATGCAGCCGCCGCTGGGCCCACGCGATTTCGCACACCATCAACAGCAAATGATGCCACATCGCCCTGGCCAACCGATTCCGCGTCGCCTGGTCCGCGTCCGGAAAGACGCGACGTAGGTTTTCGTCGGTGACACGGCGGCGAATCTTGATCGGACCGGTGACCAGCCACGCCAAGCCGCGGCACATCGAATCGCCCATGTCCAGCGGCATCGCCTGGATCACGGCAACGAGCAGCCGAACCAGCGCATAGGCCGCGAAATCTCTGGCTCCAAGGGTCGCGGACGAGAGAATCTGGCGATAGCGGTTGGCGGGAAATGATTGGGACACGGCGGCTTCCTTGCAATCGAGTCGTTCCACAGGCCCCAATTCTCGCCGATTCCCGCCATCGAAATCCAGACAGATTCGCCCGCCTTGTCGGCTTGGCGGTGAGAAGCGACCATTGAATACCGATTCGACGTGATATCCCGGGATTCCCCCCACCCTTGTCACTCATCCCGATTTGCCACCGAAAACGTATGAACGAGCCGTGTGCCGTCGTCCTGGCCGCTGGGCAGGGCAAGCGAATGAAGAGCGACCTGCCGAAAGTCCTGTGCGAGGTCGTCAACCGTCCCATGATTCATTTCGTGCTCGATGCGCTCGAAAAAGCGGGCATTCATCGTCAAATTGTGGTCGTTGGGCACCGCGCCGACACCGTGCGCGAAGAACTTCGCTGTCGTGACAGCGATATTCGATTCGTGCTCCAGGACGAGCAACTCGGCACCGGCCACGCCGTCCAAATGTGTCGCGAATTGCTGGCCGACCAATCGGGACCAACGATTGTCGTTGCCGGCGATTCGCCATTGATTCAACCGACGAGCCTGCGCAAGCTGCTTGATCATTTTCGCCAGTCCCGGCCCGCTCTGCTGCTGGGGACGCTCGAAAAGGATGATCCAACCGGATTGGGGCGAGTTGTCCGCGATGCGTCCGGCGCATTCACCGGAATCGTCGAGCACCGCGATGCCACACCCGAACAATTGGCGATCCGCGAGGTGAACATGAGCACATATCTGTTCGAGACAGCCGACCTGATGTGGTCGCTCGACCGCCTCAGCAACGACAACGCTCAATCGGAGTACTATCTTACGGATTGTGCGAGGTTGCTGTCCGAAGCGGGCCGAAAAGTCGAAGCTTTGCCGGTGCTCACAGAGTGCGAGTCGTTGTCGATCAACAATGTCGATGAGTTGAAAATGGTCGACGAGAAAATGCGGACGATGGGTTATGCGTGAACTGAAGATCTTTAGTGGCCAGGCAAATCCCGATCTGGCAGCAAAAATCTGTCGTCATTTGCACCTTGAACCGGCTGCGATCACGCTCGGCAAATTCCCCGATGGCGAGAACTACTGCAAGCTCGACGAGGACGTCCGCGGCCGCGATGTCTTTCTCGTCCAGCCGACGTCGCCGCCGGTCAACGACACGCTGATCGAATTGTTGATCATGATCGATTGCTGTAAGCGGGCCAGCGCCGAACGGATCACCGCGGTCATCCCCTACTACGGGTACGCGCGCCAGGACCGCAAGGACGAGGGCCGAGTGCCGATCACAGCAAAGCTGGCGGCCAATATCATCGTTCGCGCCGGCGCCGATCGCGTGCTGACGATGGACCTGCACGCGGCCCAAATCCAGGGGTTCTTCGACGTCCCCGTGGATCACCTTTATGCCGCGCCGGTATTGAACGAACACTTCGTCAACCTCGACCTGGTCAATGACAAGATCGTGGTGGTTAGCCCGGACGAAGGAAGCATCAAGCGGGCGTTGGGACACAGCAAGCGACTCGGCGGCACATTAGCGATCGTCGACAAGCGCCGCACCAGTGCATTGGAGGTGCGACAGAGCACGATCATCGGCGGTCCGGTCGAAGGAAAAACTGTGTTGCTGTTTGACGACATGATCAGCACCGCTGGTTCCATCTGCGGCGCAGCCAAGCTGGTTCATGACCAGGGGGCCAAGGAGATTCACATCGCGGCGACGCACGGTGTGCTGTGTGGCCCCGCGATCCAGAAACTTGCCGACGCACCGATCGACTCGATCATCGTCACCGACACGATTCCGATCCCCGCTGAAAAGCAGCTTCCGAACCTGGTGCAGCTCTCGGTGGCCCCGTTGTTAGCTGAGGCGATCAAGCGAATTCATCACGATCAATCGATCAGCGAATTGTTTCGCGAGCGATAATTTTGCTGTCAGTGTCGGCAGGCGTCGAATCGGTCGGTGATCTGCTCACGAGTTTTGTTTCCGTAGAATGGGCTCATGGGAAAGCAGAGCTACGCGATCATCGGCAGCGGCGCGTTGGGTGGCCTTTACGGCGGAATGCTGGCGCGCAGCGGTTTCGAAGTACATTTTCTTTTGCACAGTGATTTCGACCATGTGGTCGAGAACGGTTTGCGGGTCGAAAGTCCGCTCGGCGATTTTCACCTGTCGGGTGTCAACGCGCACCGCTCGGTGGAAACGATTCCAAGTTGCGATGTGACCATCGTTGGTCTCAAAACCACGCGAAACGGGTTGTTGAAGGATCTGCTGCCCCGTCCGACGCGCGACGGCGGCGTTGTGCTGGTGTTGCAAAACGGGCTTGATATCGAATCCGACTCGGTTGCCGTCGTTGGACCGGATCGGGTCCTCGGCGGTTGTTGTTTTCTGTGCAGCAACAAAGTCGGACCCGGGCATATCCGCCATCTCGATTACGGTCGGATCGTATTTGGTGAATACGGCATCGTCGTCGACGAAGTCACACCGCGCGCTTCCCGGATTGCGGACGAAATGGTTTCCGCGGGAATCGATGCCCAGCCGACCGAGAACCTGTTGTTGGCAAGATGGCGAAAACTGATGTGGAATATTCCCTTCAACGGGCTGTCGGTTGTGCTCGATGCACCGACCGACCAATTGGTCGAGGACCGCGATGCCGTCAAGCTCGTCGAAGAGATCATTTGCGAAGTCCACTCCGCAGCACACGCCTGCGGAGTCGATGTCCCCGACGAAATGATCGACAAGACCATCGAGGTCACCCGATCGATGGTGCCGTATGACAGCAGCATGCGGCTTGACTATTTGAACCGTCGACCGATGGAGATCGAAGCGATCTTCGGCAATCCCATTCGGGCCGCCGAGGCGCAAGGCGCATCGATGCCAAGGGTCGAAATGCTGTACCGAGAGCTGAAATTCCTTGACGCTCGGAACGTCGACTGAAGTCCCTCGACGTCTACTTGGTCCCGTGCAGCAGTTCGTCGAAGTTCAATTCCAGCTGCGTGTCGCGATCATCCCCGCCGAGTTCGCGGAACAAAAGGCTCGGTTGAATGTCGCGGCTGTGTTGATACTTGTCGCTACAGTATTCGTTCGATTCCCCGGCCAGCTCGAGGTAATAGATTTGACAGACTTGCATGCCTGCGTAAATCCGCACTGGTTGAACACAGTGCATCTCGAGCGTCCACGTGCCACAGTAACCCACGTCCCCGAGGCTGCCGCCGGGATTGATGAACAATCCGAGTCGCCCGAGCGAGCTGCGGCCCTGGATCATCGGTACCATGCCTCGGGTTTCGGTGTATTCGACGGTCCGACCGAGGTAGAGCATGTTCGGCTGCAGAGTGAATCCTTCGTCAGGAATCTCGATTCGGCGATACCGATTCGGCGCTGCCGCGTCGAGCACGACCTCTTCGTAGATCAGCAATTCGTTGTGCAGCGCGAGGTTGTAGCTGTTGGGATTCAATCGATCCTCGGAAAACGGATCGATCACGAGGTCGTCGGATCGACGCCGCAGAATTTCCTGTCCCGATAGCAGCATTTTGCAGGTTCCTCAGTTCGCGACTCGTTCTCGCGCGGACTCGCGATTCCCCGAATTCCATGTTCGGAGGGCTAATTGTCAGCCACCGGCCGCGACGCGTCAATCATCTCCTCTCCCACGATCGCATGCCCTCTGCGTATATTGATATGTGGCCCGTGATTACTGTGTTACGCGGCAAACTTCCCGAAATCGGCGCCTCCACGCCAAGCTACCTCCCCTCCGGGGGCGGTTCAGGACCATTCAAGATGATGCACGAAGATAGCCCGAATCCTTACGCCGTCAGTTCGATGGACCAACCCGCAGCCTTGGCGGTCGATGCCGAGCGTGTGACGTTCATCCAGCGTACCTACGCTCACCTGACCGGCGCCATCATGGCGTTGATCGGACTCGAGTGGCTGCTCTTCACAGTCGTGCCTCCGGCGACAATGCAACAACTCGTTCGGACGATGACCAGCGGCTACGGATGGTTGATCGTGCTCGGAGCCTTCATGGCCGTCAGCTGGGTTGCACGCGGGTGGGCGATGAGCGGCCGCTCGCGAGGGATGCAGTATGCCGGACTGGGGCTCTATGTCGTCGCCCAGGCGGTCATCCTGTTGCCGCTGCTGTACATCTGCATCAGCGTTCTGAACGAGCCGAAGCTGCCGATGATGGCGGCGTTGATCACCACGATGTGTTTCATGGGGCTGACCGCGTTCGTGTTCATCACGGGTGTCGACCTGGCCGGGTGGGGAAAATTCCTTGCACTCGGCGGCCTGGTAGCTATCGGCGTGATCGTTGCCGGGATTTTCTTCGGGTTCTCACTTGGTCTGTGGTTCAGCGGGTTGATGATCGCGTTGGCTTGCGGCTACATCCTGTATGACACATCAAACATTCTGCACCATTATCACACGGGCCAATACGTTGCGGCGTCTTTGGCGTTGTTTGCCTCGGTCGTGTTGTTGTTCTGGTACGTGCTGCAAATGATGATGTCGTTCGCTGGCGACGAATGATCGGCGCGAGTTTGGCGTGGTGTTTCCTACGGCGACTCAATCGCCGTATGATTCACTCGGGTTTTTACACGTAACGGAGTTCGGCGCGTCGAGCGATGCACAATCTCGAAGACGTCACACGATTGCCCGACGACTTCGATGGTCGCGTCCGGCTCTTCCCGCTTCCTGAGTTGGTCGTTTTTCCGCACGCGATGCAACCACTGCATGTGTTTGAACCCCGGTACTGTGAGATGCTGGCCGAGTCGCTAGCGGGCGACAACTTGATCGCGATGGCGACGTTGACCGGAGGTATCGCGACGGCCGGATCACACCTGCCGCCGGTCGCATCCACCGTTTGTCTCGGGCGGATCATTTCGCACGCCGAGGTAGAGGCGGAAAAACACAACATCCTGCTGGTGGGGACGCGCCGAGCGCAAATCGTTCGCGAGATCGATGCAAAGCGGCCGTTTCGTATCGCCGAGGTCGATGTGGCGGATGACATTTACCCTCCCACGGGCGCCAACGTACGTTTGGAACTAAAGGGCAGGTTGCTGAAAGCCTTCGGGGACGTGATTCCGCCGAGTGCCAATGTCCAGAAAAACCTTCATGAGTTGATGGCCGGACAGATGGGGCTGGGGCCGATCACGGATATCATTTCTTATACGCTGCCCTTTGAGGTCGAAGACAAGCTCCGGCTTCTGGCCGAGCCCGACGTCGACGCGCGGGCCGAGGAATTAGTGCGGTTGCTCAAAGCGGGGTCGGTGCAACTGCACTCCGTTTCGATTGAGGAACAGTCGATCGAGGATACATCGGTCGACCGCGGCGACAACGAACGTTTTCCCCCACCCTTCAGCGTCAATTAACCGTTCATGATCTGGATCGTTGACTTTCTATCACGGTTTATTCATGTCGCGACGGCGATCACGCTGGTCGGCGGCAGCGCGTTCATGTTGCTGGTTTTGATCCCGTCGGCGAAACAGCTGACGGAGGAATCACATGACCAACTCTCCGGGGCGGTGATCGGCCGGTGGAAACCGATTGTGCATATCGGCATCGCCCTGTTCCTCGCCAGCGGGCTGTACAACTACATTCGCGCCATTGATGATCATCGCGGTGATACCCTGTACCATGCCCTGATCGGGACCAAGATGCTCATCGCGTTGGCGGTGTTCTTTGTCGCTGCCGCGCTGGTGGGCCGGAGCGAAAAACTCGAACCGATACGAAAGAATCGAGCCAGGTGGCTGAGGATTCTGGTGCTGATGGCCACGGTCATCGTGGCGATCTCCGGGTTCGTGAAGGTCCGAGGAGAACCTCACAGCGCGGTGGTTGAGACCGAAGTCAGCGAGCCGCCGCGATCAGGAATTGTCCGAGGCGTTGCCGGCCAATAGTTCCGTCAACCGGCTGCCAAGGTTGTTCAGGTCGGCAGCGGCGCGAGTCGTCTGCTGAGTGGCGTCGAGAGTCTGTTTCGCTGTGCGATCGATCTCGCCCATCGAGGCGGTGATCTGGTTCATGCTGGTCACTTGCTGGTGGGACGCGGCGACGATGCGGGCCGCGGCCTGCGCCGCTTCGCTGACCATCGCGCCAAGCTCTTCGATGGTCTGTTCCGCTTTGAGGACAACTTCGCTGGCGTCACCGACCGATTCGGTCCCTTGCTCGGTAGCATCGACGGCGGCGTCGGTTGCCTGTTGGATTTCGATCAGAATTGCCCCCACTTCGGCTGTCGATTTCTGCGCCTGCTGGGCCAGCGATTTCACTTCGGCGGCAACGACGGCGAAGCCTTTCCCGGCCTCTCCGGCACGGGACGCCTCGATCGCAGCATTGAGTGCGAGCAAATTGGTTTGGTCGGCGATCTCGTTGACGGTCGAAATGATTTCGCCGATTGCCTGTGCGCGATCTGAGAGCAACAAAATGCTTTCGGTCGTCGATTGGACACGGTTGCGAACGTTGTTCATCGAAACGCGTGTTTCCTCGATCGCCTTTTGTCCGGATCGTCCAACATCCGCGGCCCGGCGCGCGGTTTCGGCCACTTCGTTTGCCAATTGCATCGATTGGTGCGTCGTTTGCGCGGCTTCCTCCACGGACGAAACGGTTTCAGTCACTGCGTGCACCTGTTTCTCGGTGCCAACGTTCTGCTGTTTCATCGTGGCCGAGATCTGGGAACTCGCGACCGATAAATGGTTGACGGTTTCACGAATCACGTCCAGGAACTTTTTCCGCTGTTCCTCATCCTGCTTGCGTTGGGCAATATCCTGCAGCGTCGCGATGTAGATCCGCTCACCTGAAAACTCCATTTCGGTGACCCGCAATTCAATTGGCACCTTGTGTCCCTGCTTGTCGACACCGAAAGCTTCGTGATCGAGTACGATCCTTTTTGATTCGCCCGACTTGACCCCCGAGCCGCCGAGTCGTCCGTTCTGTTTGAAGGCGGGAACGATCGTCGTGATGTTCTTTCCGTGGATTTCCGAATGGGAATACTTCAACAGGGATTGAGCGGCGGCATTGAGAGACCGAATTGAACCATGGCCATCGATCGTCAAGATTCCGTCGGCGGTAGAATTCAAAATTGCCTGCGTGCGCTTCTCTTCGATTCGCAGCTTTTCCATTGTGGTGCGAAGATTCTCGACCATCTGATTGAATGAATAGGCGAGTGCACCGAGCTCATCCCGGCTGGTGACTTCGATCTTTTCGTCGAGCGCCTCGCCAAGCCCCTCGTCAAATGACGAACCCGAGAACCTGCTGGCGATGTTGGACGCCGCGTTCTTGAGCGTTTCGATTGGACCCACGATCATGCGAGTGGTGATGAACCCGAACCCGCCGATCATGACTGTCGCGATCACGATCGTCAGCATGAAGATCCATGATGCGTTGGACGACATGTCTTTGGCACCGGCGGTGACGTCGTCGGCATTGTCGATCATGGCTGTTTGCCAGTCCTGGATGCGATCATTCACGATCTGGAATTGATCTTTCTCGGCCTGGATCGCGTTGATGAAAGCCTCCTCGCGGTATTCTTCCATGACCTTGGCAACGGTAAGGTCTTTCAGTTCGCGGTACGTTTTCCAACTTGCTCGCAGCTTTTCGAAAGCTTCGCGCTCGCCCGGGCCCAGGTGATCGAGATCCCAAGTCTTGAATGTTCGATCGAGTCGCGCGGTGACGTCGGATTGCTGGTCGTTGACCTCTTGCTGCAATTCCTCGGTGGGTGCCATGACCATGGTCAATGTCAATTGACGCAATTCGTTCAAGGGGTCGGTGATTTCGAGCGCCCCCCGCTGAAACTGGTCGGCCGTTTCGCTGACGGTCTCGACCGATTCGTAGATTCTCTGGTTGCTAACAATTCCGAAGATCCCGACGGCACAGAATGCGACAACGGAGATTCCGACAAGCAGCAGCAGCTTGATTAGCACGCCGCGATTATTCATTGATTGTTCTCATCCGCAAATTGAGTTCGCGTAATCTTGACCGGTTGTCGGCGCGATTTGGGATAATCGCCGTCACGGACCGACCAGTGCAGGTCCGTGATCTGGATCTTCCAAAGCGGGAAACAGGCCATCTTGTAAGGTTGAAAGCCGACCTCCTTGTTGACTGCGAAAACGTTGTTTGGCGTGGGAACAAACAACATGTACGCCTGGTCATAGACGTGTTTGACGATCTGGTAAGTGATCTCGTCGAATTCGGGCTCATCCGTGCTCGCCTTGAACATCTCTTCGATGTAACCGTCCAACACGGGGTCCGGAAAGATCGTGCTCCACACGTTATGCGTGCGGTAAACGAGAAAGACCGTGAAGGGATGGTTGTAAAACCAGTCATCGTTGCCCCAGACCAACAAATCCCACGCAACTTCGTTCTCGCCCGCGTTGGTTTCCAGCAGCGGGCCGAAGATCTCCTTCTCGCTCGGTACTTCGTCAATTTCGAGCGTGACGCCGACGTATCCAAGTTGGGTTTCGATGCCGCGCCAAAGTCCGAGGAAGCGATTCTGAGTCAATACTCTCAGACTCAATCCGTTGAGAATGCTCTTTAGTTCCGCCCGCTTGGCCTTGTCATAGGGATCGGTGACTTCCGAGTAGGGCCGAATCAATTGATTGACCTTCTTCATGCCGGGAAACAATGGTGACGCCTGGGTCGGCGACACCAGGGCCTCGCGATCGAATACGAAGTGATGCAGGTTGCGTTGTTGCAATGCTTCGTTGAGTGCGCGGCGGATCTTGACGTCTTTCAACTGCGGGTTCCCATTGATCAGATTCATGTGGATCGCGATGTTGTTCGTCGATGGCGAAGTAACGAGCTTTGCGTAGGGCGACATGATTGTGTCAACCTTGTACTCGGGAGGAATGAAGGCGATGTCCAACTCGCCTTCGCTTTCCAGCACCCGGTTTTTGGCAAGCGTGCTGTCGAGTTCCGTGAACACCGTGATCGTTTCAACCCTTGGGTAATCCTTGTCCCAGTAATTCGGATTCGCTTTGAGCACCGCCTTTTCACTCTGACGGTCGCCTTCGATGAATCCTTCGTGCAAAATGTAGGGTCCCAGTCCGTACGGTCCCGGGGTGGACAGATTGGGACACGTTGGCTTGCCATTCCATCCGTTGAAATCGAGATACTCCTTCGTGTAGAACTGCAGCCACACGACATCGTTCATGAAGCATCCGTATTTTTCCTTCAAGTGAAATCTGACCGTGTGGTCGTCGATCTTTTCACAGCGGTCAAACACACTGTCAATCTTGCTGAAGATATACGGCTCTTCCTTGAACGCTTCCATGTTCATGACCACCGCGTCGGCATTGAACGGTGTGCCGTCCTGGAACTCGACGCCTTGGCGCAGAGTGAATTCGTAAGTTTTGTCGTCGAGTTTCCGATGCGAAGTCGCCATGTCGTATTCCCAGCCTTGCGCATTGTCGCTCGGCTTGATCATCGCGCCATTGATCGCATGTGATGTGTAGATGTACGGCAGGCTCGGAATGAAAACCTTGACATGCGAACCCGGAGTCAGGCGATCGACGAACCGAGTTTGTGCATCGTCCTGTCGCAGCGCTACCGGTTGAATCACGCGGTCCCGCGATGACCTGGCGGTCGGTCTATCACGCGATTCGGTCTGAGCTTGGTTTTGGGCGGCGCATGGAGTGAGCGGCGCAAGTGTTGCCACCGCCAACATCGATGTCGCGATGATGAACATCGCAGGGTGTGATGGCGTTATTCGCGATCGAATCACGAGACCCTGTCCGCTTCGCAAGAGGTAGAGAAATTCCATTGTCGATAATAGCTACTCTGGACTCCCCAGACCAACGAACGCGGGGAGAACAGGTGCTTTTTCGCTGATCGCACGCCGGGTCGACCCGCTTGAAGCGGGGGCACAACCGTCGAATTCGTCATGACCTGTCAAACAAGCCGTGGACGCGCTCTCATTACGGATCGGCAGGGCGGAAAGACAGTCGACTCTCCACCGCGCGGCCGACCAAAGAAACAGGTCAACAGGCGCGTGCCAGAACCCGCGCAAATTTCGGAAAGGGAGTGAATCAAGGATGATCCACCGCGGAATCACAATCGTGGCATGTCTGCTTTGGATGGGTGCCGCGGTATCCGCCATGGCGTCCTCCGGTGGCGGTTGCGATGATTGTTCGGTCGGAAATTGTTTGACTTCCTCCGCGCCGATCAGTCGCGAACCTCTTTTGGACATCGGGTGCCTCGGGAAAATCGGGGACGCCCTCAAGCAAGAATCGGATTGCTGGACGATGCCAATCGGGGCCGGTGGCCAGCATTGGTTTACCGAAGATCTGCGCGGCGACAATGACGGCTATGGAATCCCAGGTCTACGCGGGACCTATTTTTGGTACTTGACCGCCGATCCACAGTACACGTTGGCAAGCGGAAACCGACTCGGCGGTCACGTTGAGCTGCGACTGCGTGAGCGAGATAAGTTCCGATCGTTCTTTGCCGACCAGGTTTGGACTTACGAAGCGTATGTCTCGCTGGCGAGCGACCAGTGGGGCACACTCAAGGCAGGGCAGATCTGGAAACGATTTGGAATGGATTGGGACGGTGTCTGGTGGGGTAACGCCGCCTACTTTGACGGCTTCAAACTCGATCCCGACTACGGATTGTCGTGGGAGCGCACGACCCAGGTCGATCAGCGACTGGAGATCAACAGCTTCGTGCAATTCTTCTTTCACGAGGATCGCGTCAACGGTTCCTTTCCCGGTGCCGACCCGGAGAGCGCTTTCGGATACACCGAACGCAACACCGGTGTTGTTCGGGTGATGCCACGCTGGACATTCGACGACGGATCGAGACTCGACCTCGGCATGTCAGGCCTGGTGGGTGAAATCGATAGCCGAATTGCAGGCATCGACGATCAGGTTACGGCGGGATACGCCCTCGACCTGAATTACTTCGCGGGGCCTTGGCGAATTCTCCTTGAGGCCCAGCAGTATTTCGGACGCAGAAATCCAGTCAACTGGATATCGGGCGGACCAAGTAACCGGGTCAGCAATTTTCTCACGGGGCTGCACTATACCCGTGGAAGCGTCACCTACCGTGGCAACTATTCGGCATCACTCGATTCCAATCCTGCGGGAGTCCAAAACCTTGTTGTCACCGGCGTGACCGTAGCGGTTACGAAGAACATCGACTTCTATTTTGACTACGTCAATCAACAGATCAGCGGGAATGCGAATCCCGCTAGTAACGGGCATCTCTTCAACTCGGTGAACTTCATTGTTCACTGGCATCTGTAGCAATCGGAAACAGTTGCAACAGAAAACGCTGGCGGTCGCAATCGTGTAGCGTTACGATCGAGGTATGCCTTTTGAATCGCACTGCGGCTTCTAGATAGATCGTAACCCTGCATGGGAATCTGTGAGGATGGTTGCGCCGGCCAACACGACGTTTCGCTACCGATTGGATTCCGATGATGTCATCGTGTGGGTCGATCGCTGGTGGCTCGCCTTCGCCAGGGAAAACGGGGCCAAACACCTCGATCACGACTCCGTGGTGGGTCACGATATTTGGCAGTTCATCGGTGATCCGCCGACCCAGGGACTGTACCGCGAGATTCACCAGTTCATTCGCGAAACGGCCGGTCCGGTGACCGTTCCATTTCGCTGCGATTCACCGTCGCTCAAGCGATACATGCAGGTCAAGATCTCTGCCGAGGACGAGGGAGGGTTGTTGTACGAAAGCACACTTTTGCGAGTGGAACCACAACAGTCCGTCCGACTCCTGGAAAGCGACCGCGGCCGAAGTGACGCATTTTTGACAATGTGCAGCTGTTGCAAGCGTTCGCTGCTTGAGCCTGCGGGTTGGCTCGATCTGCGGAGCATTTCTCTAAGACTCCGCCTCTTCGACGAACAAAGGGTGCCCGAGATTCGCTACACGGTCTGTCCCGAGTGCAAGGCCGCCGCCGACGCGCAGCGCAAGCATCCGCCTGCACTTTCATGAATCGGCGATCCGTGAATGCTAGCGGACGCAGTTGCACTTTGGCGTCGTTTCGTTGCGGGCTAGAATTTGAGATAGGAACAAATTTTCGCCTCAGGAGGGGACAATCATGCGAAGCGGCCAATCCACCCGGTATGGATTCACTCTCATCGAGTTACTGGTAGCGATTTCGATCGTTGGAATTCTGATGGGGCTTTTGATTCCCGCAGTCAATGGAGCCCGCGAATCGGCTCGGCGTACCAAGTGCGCAAACCATTTGAGAAACCTTTCGTTGGCGGCGGCGCAATACGAAATAGGTCACCGGCAGTATCCGGGATACCTGCAAAACTTTGGCGAGTGGACGATCGCGCGGATCGGTTCACGCGTTTCCGCGCCCGGGTTGCCCGGCGTTGCCTCGGCACGAGCGTTGCCAACGGCCGCGGCGACGGCGCTGGCAGCATCAACGACCTCATCGACGAACTTGGGTTCGACGAGCTTGGGTTCGACGAGCTTGGGTTCGACGAACTTGGGTTCGCTGGGCACCGGCGTGCTCGAGGGAACATTGATTGATCCATCGGATCCTTTGAACGCGATCAACTTGCCGCATTCGAAGCTTGGGACATGGGCTGTGTCGTTGCTTCCGTATCTGGACGGGCAAGCGACCTATGAGATCTGGACACAGGATCGATACCCATTGATGACCACCAGTGCGCCGACACCGGACAATTACAACCCAATCGCGGTACCAAGCTTGGAGATCTTCCAGTGTCCGAGTGATCCCAATGATGGGGACGGCGAGTATGGCCGCAACAGCTATGTTTCAAACAATGGATACGTCGATCCAACCGGCGGTCTGGTGCCGGGCGAATTTGCTTCGTCGATGCGCCGGGCCAACGGCATTTTCAACAACAAGTATTCCGGCAAGAATCTGTTGCACAACATGCGGACCACGCCGGTTGGGCCGTCCGTCCGCGCCGATGACTTGCGTGACGGATTGAGCAACACAGCGATTTTCTCGGAGAACCTCAATGCGGAGCGATGGTACCGCGTTGGCTTGAAGTCACTGGAAACCCAGGCATTGATCGCCCCGGCACTCCATCTCAATGCCGTCGCGGTGCGCGGCTACCAGGGGATGGTGTGGCAGCGTTTCGATGATGCCGGTGCGGATCAAGTTTCGCTGCCGCCTGCGGCCGCGAGAATCAACGGCTGGATTGATTTGGACTTAGTGAAAGAGGACTCGTTCCGGTTCAACGCGGCTCGGCCTTCATCGACCCACAGCGACGGCGTCAACGTCGTATTCGCGGACGGGTCGGTGCGATTCGTTCGCGATTCCATCGACTACCGCACGTACCAGGCGCTGCTGACGCCTCATGGCAAAGCCAGTGACGTTCCGTTCCCCGAATTCATGTTGCGTCCAGACTCGTATTGATCGGGGTCGCTCAAGAGCCTTCAGCCTGCTGTGCCTTGGGCATCAGCAGGCGAGCGTCGGGGGCAATAAGTCTTCGGATTTCGGGGTCTTCGACGAGCAGTTTTTCAAGTTTTTCGCGCGCGGCTTTCCGGGGCGCCTCGTCATCGACCGGAAAGCCGAGGTCGCTGAGGATGAAGCCGTAGACGGGGTGCAGTTCCGCACTCTTGAACCCTACGTCCCCGAGCGGAATCCCTTGCAGCACCGCGATCGTGGCCATGGCGACGTCGCCGAGTTGCGTGTGAACCAGCTCGCCTCTTGCGTAACCACGTTCGGACGAGGGACGCGTGTCATCCATCATCGGCAGCACGATCGCAATGTGCTCCTTTTCACCAAACCGGGCGATAGCTTGCAGTGCAAACGCCAACGTTTCAGCCTGCGTCGCTTCGGTTAACGTCTGCATCGCCAATGTCAACGTTGCTTCGATGTCCCAGCTCATCCCAAACAGGAGTACGTCGTCGCGATTGGCCAATGTGCTTCTTGGTATCCAACGGCCCAGCAAAGACAAGAACGGGCCGGATAATTGTGCATCGCGGCGAATCTTGCTCGCAGCCTCCTTGCGAAGAATTGCCAACAGAATGCTGTCGAAAGCAGCATCGAGCGGCACATTGGGGTCGATTGACGGCAGCAGCAGCGCGAACGCGTCGGCACGAGTCGGAAATTTTCTCTCAATGAACATCGAGTTTTGAATCGACGTGACTGCTTCGTTCATCGCCAACGCGCGATCACGCGGCGTGCCCTCGAGCGAGGTTGCCACATTCGGATGCGACCGCATCAATTCGACGAACAATTCGCGAATGCCGATGGAATCGCCAAGGAGTGATTGGGCCACCCGCCAACCCTCGAATCGGACCTCTTCTCCCGCGAGAAACGATTCGATACGGGTCTCGAGATCTCCTTGCGTCAGGTGCTTGATGATTTGTTCGGTGCGAAGTTGCACCTCAGGGTCGGACGTGTCACGAGTGGCGCGGCGAAGATCGGGAAGGGCGGCGGCGCCGAGTTCCGTTAATCGCGTCGCAGCGCGTTCCCGCGTTGCGAATTCTTTTGACCCCAATTCCTCGAGCCAGATTGATACTTTTTCTGACATCGCTTCGCTCAACGCCGGCGCATCGCTCGCGATATCGTCTGTCGCTGAGGGCAGGGTCGGGAACAGCGTTTCGGTGGCCGATTGTCCCGGCGCGGGGCAGACCAGAAAGCAGAGCAAGAATCCGGGCAATCCAAAACGGATAAAGTCGGCGGCACGGGTCATGCGGGGGTACTTGGTCGAAAGGGTAAGGAACAGAATGTGGCGATTGGGCTGCGCCGAGGACGTCGGCCGAGCGACGCATGTCCCGCAGACACCGGGGAAGATGCGAATCTACAGCGATCGTAACGATTTCCCGTATCTTCCGTGGCTGGGGTGGGAAATGAAAGGCCGAAAACGGTTGTCCAAGTGCCGCTTGGTAGGTAACCTTGAGCATGACGCTGGCGGAACGAGCCGCCAAAAACGCGTCCCTTTTAGGGATTTGCGGCCGCTTGCAGCCTTCACCTGCTAAAGAGCCATGCCAACAAATATGTCTATTGATTCTGAGGCGACCAGCCAGGGTCGCACGAAGGACGCTGATTCGCAGCTCAACGTCGAACCGACCGGTTCGTCTTCCACTGAGCCCTCACCTTCCACTGAGCACTCGGGAAACGACCCTGACGGCACTCCTGCTGCTCAGGACGCTCATCCGCCCGGGCCGCTGGGTTTTTCCACCCAGAGCGTGCACGCGGGCGAGAGACGCCAGAAACCGGAAGGATCGATCACCAGTCCGATCTTCACCGCATCGACCTACACTTTCGAGTCGACCGATGCGTTGTTGCGGTTCGTCGACGGCCTCGAGCAACGCGAGGAGTATGGCCGATACGGCACTCCGAACGAACGCTCCGTCGAGGCGAAGCTTGCCGGACTCGAGGGTGCCGAGGATGCAATCCTGTACAGCTCCGGGATGGCGGCGATCGTCGGCTTGCTGATGTGCCGGTTGAACGCGGGTGATGAGATCGTCTTCTTCGACCAGTGTTACCATCGCAGCCGGGAATTTTGCGCCAAGCATTTGTCACGTTTCGGTGTCGTGACTCGCCAGGTCCCCACCGGTGATTTTGCCGCGATGGAAGCCGCCATCACTCCGCAGACGAAAATGTTGGTCAGCGAATCGCCAACCAATCCGCATCTGACGTCGATCGATCTCGAGAAATTCGTCGCCGTTGGAAAGGCGAACGAAGTCGAGACGCTGATCGACGCCACCCTGGCCACACCTTTCAACCTTCGCCCGATCGAGTACGGCGTCGACTACGTGCTGCACTCCGCGACGAAGTACCTCGGTGGACACAATGACTTGTTGGCTGGTGTGCTTTGCGGATCACGCGAATCACTCGAACCGGTGCGCTCGTTGAGAGGGATTCTCGGCAGCATCAATTCGTCACATAACCTTTACTTGCTCGAGCGGGGTCTCAAGACGTTCGAGTTGCGGATGCAACGGCACAACGAGAACGGCCAGGCGATCGCCGAGTTCCTTGATGCTCATCCTCGAGTCGATCGGGTCTATTACCCCGGCATCAAGTCGCATCCCTCGCATGATATCGCCGCGGCGCAAATGCGAGGATTTGGCGGCCTGGTCACTTTCACAATCAAAGATGCTGATTGGAAAGAGACGTCACGCATTGTTGATGCGGCCCGGATTCCGCGAATCGCCCCCAGCCTCGGTGGCGTGGAATCATTGATCGAGCAACCGCTTGTGATGAGCTACTACCACTGCACGCCCGAAGAGCGGAAGCAGTTCGGGATCGATGACAACATGATCCGGATGTCCTGCGGCATTGAAAACACGGCGGATTTGATCGCCGATTTGAAGCAAGCACTCGAGGCATGAGCGGCCGACAGCAGCGCGATTCGTTCCGCACGCGCGCGATTCACATTGGCAACGAGATCGATCCGGCGACCGGCGCCGTCGTTCCGCCCATTCACGTCGCCAGTACGTTTCGCCAACCAGGCGCGGGGAAGTGGGGCGAGTTCGATTACTCGCGCAGCGGAAACCCGACCCGAACAAATCTGCAAAACACATTGGCGTCGCTCGAAGGCGGCTGTGGCGCACTGGCGTTCTCGAGCGGGATGGCGGCGATCCACTGTGTCACGATGTTGCTGCGCAGCGGCGATCATGTCGTTGCGGGCTGTGACCTTTACGGCGGGGCATACCGACTGCTGCACAAGATCTGTAATCGCTCGGGCATCGGTGTGTCGCTGGTCGACATGACCGATCCGGACGCCGTCGCAGCCGCAATGAACGACAATACAAAACTTGTATGGGCCGAAACGATCGGAAACCCGAGGTTGACGATCCCGGACCTGGCGGCCCTGGCGGCGATTGCTCACCAGCGCGGGGCTCGGATCGGAGTCGACAACACATTCGGGACTCCCGCCTTGATCCGGCCGCTCGAGCATGGCATCGACATCGTCATGCACTCGGCTACGAAGTACCTCGGCGGACACAGCGATTGTCTGGGCGGTACGCTTGCGGTCTCGGATCAAAACTTGCTGGATGAACTCTACTTTATTCAGAATTCGACCGGCGCCGTGCTTGATCCGATGAGCTGTTTTCTGGTGGCTCGCGGATTGAAGACCCTTGATCTGCGCATTCGGGCCCAGTCGGCGTCAGCTTTGAAGATCGCCGAGTGGCTGTCGACCCATTCTCGTGTCAAAGAGGTGCTCTATCCGGGATTGAATTCGCACCCCCAGCATCCACTCGCCTCGCGATTGTTTGGTGGCGGATTTGGCGCGATGGTTACTTTTGAACTCGACGGATCGATCGACCAGACGGCGAAAGCGTGTGAAGCGACGCGGCTGTTTCACCTGGCCGTCAGCCTCGGTGCGGTCGAATCGTTAATCGAGCAGCCCGCAACGATGTCTCACGCCAGCTACGATGCCGAGGATCGAGCCAGGTTCGGAATCAGCGACGGGTTGATCCGATTGTCGGTGGGGCTGGAGTCGTTCGAGGATCTGCAAGCCGATCTCGACAACGCAATTAGGCAGTAGGCAGTAGGCCGGACCGAGCTCCGCGAGTTCCGGCATCGCGGGCGCGAGTCGACGTTGAAGCTGGGAACGGGGAGCAACCGCCGGAACTCGCAAAGCTCGGTCCGGCCTACGTTTGCT
>JAHELS010000061.1:0-1360 GCA_024644085.1 Rhodopirellula sp. | reverse complement strand
TTGTTCGGATCGACGGTCAAGCTTTCGTCGACTCCCTCGCGAATCAATTCACCGTGGCTGATGTTGTCCGTCCAAGGCTCGACCCCCACCCCTGGTCGCACGTTCTTCCATCCGGCGAACGGTCTTTCCGCGGTGTCCGCGATCGGGGTCCACGTTCCGTCGAGCCGGTCGGCGACGTAAGCCTTGTAGTATCGTCGGCCGTTCTCTTCGATGACGGTCAGATACTTTGTTGTCGGCCCTTTGATGCGGTAGGTGTGGCTGGCTTCGAATACCTTTGCCTCCAACGCGAGCTGACAGTCACGAAAGCCACTGGGGAATTCGGACAACTCCGTCCACAAACGCCACATCTTGCCATTCAGGCTGGTGTAGAAAAGATAAGCGCGCTTGTCGTCGCAAATGATCCAGTAGTCGAGCCCCCCGACCTCACGCGGATCATCCACTCCGCCGTCGAGCATCGGCGCAGCCCGCGTCCACGACTGTGGGTCGGAAATGTCATCGGTGGTTGAATACGCGACCCACATTTTCTTCTGGCCCGCAACACCCATCTGGTAAATCAAATACCACTGTTGGTGCGGGGTGAAATAGAAAACTTGCGGAGCACAGAAGTAATCGCTGTCGCTGATTCTCAACAAAGTGCGCGGAGCACGGTCGGCATCTTCCCAATTTTCAAAACTGCAATACTCAATGGCGGATCGGTTGGGAAGTTTGGCCGTCATGAACAAGTGCCACCGACCCTCGTGATAAACAATCGTCGGGTCTTTTTGCGCATGGCTCGGCTCAAGCTCGCGTCGCTCCGGCGAGACCAGCACGCGCGAGTAGACCCACGACGTGGGAATCGTAACCGATGCTGAAGCGGTCTCCTGGGAGATCGCCAGCGACGCGAACATCGGTGGCATCATGAGCGCTAAAAACAAACGCAGAAACGTTTCGTTGCGAGCGATACCGGGTTGATAGAGTGCCATGAGTCGGGTCTGGTTGAGGTTCACGAGGGGTTGGCGCTCGAAGGACATGTTAAGATACCTGCTGCTACTATCCGAATGTTTGCCAGTCTGGAAATGATCAAACGTGTGACCTCTCGGCTCATGATCGGGTTGATTCGTTTTTATCAAATCGGGATCAGCCCCTTGATCAGGCCAAGCTGCCGGTTTACGCCGACGTGCAGCCAATATGCGATCGACGTGATCCGCAAGGATGGACCCCTACGCGGCACTTGGCGAGCCATTCGCCGTATCCTGCGCTGCCATCCCTGGAATCCCGGCGGCTACGATCCGCCCTGAAGTGGGCATCGCTCACGTGTCCATCTACAAACTGACATCGGAAGGTCTTTTTGAACAATCCACTACTCAAAACAATGTCCATT
>JAHELS010000060.1 GCA_024644085.1 Rhodopirellula sp. | reverse complement strand
AGCTCCTTTAGCGCCGTTTGCAGGCGTTGCTCTCGATCGACGGCGGGATCGACTGGTGGCGCCTCGGTCGAGGCCCTTGCATATTCCGGTTGTTGCTGTTGTGCGGTGGCACCCTTTGGCTGTGACGTTGGCAACGGGGCGAGAATCTGGTCAGGGTTCGCAGGGTGCAGTGCCATGTCAATTTCACGCTGCAAGGTGTGCAGCGCGACCGCTTCTTCCGGCATCGTCTGGCCGTCGCACTTTGCCACCAGATTCGCCAGCCGCATCACGATCGTCTCGACCTGGGCCTTGCTGTCGGCCAACGGCTCGTAACGCACGAAAGGTGCGACCAAAGATTCCCACGTCAGCATGTCGGCCTGTTGGAATAGACCCGTGGCCGCGTCCCGCAAGTCTTTGCCGTAAAGCTGCTGGCCCCAAAGGTGTTCGATCATGGCTGCGGCGACCCGTTTCTCGGGGCCTGTCCATCGATCGTCGGCCCTCACCACGGTCACGTAAACCTTGATCAACAGGCCGCGATGCAGGTCGTCCATGAGCTCGACGAAGTTGCCTTCGCGACCTTCAAGCAACGTCGGATACCGGCGGACCATCCACGTGCCACAGTGACGATAGAGCTTGCCACAATCCCGGACCACGCGACGAAGCATGCCGATCAATCGTGATTCGTCGAGGTCGTTCATGGACGTGAAGGACTCAGGCTGCGGTCAGAAGCGCGATGGAACCAGTTTACGGCCCCAAACCACTCCCGTGAAAGGCGCGGCAATCTGCGACAACCATCCTGAAGTGGGTTCGCTCGAGAATGACTGACTAAACCGCGGCTCGCCCCCCTTACTTGACTCCATGCATCATTTTCTTCAGCTTGGGTGAGATCGCCAAAATTACGATCCCGGCACCCACTGGGAAGACGACCAGCATTAGGTAGAACCCCGGCAGCCCGTCAAGAAAGAACGAGGCCTCCGGAGGCTCGCCCTCGGGTCCCGGTTTGAACTTCGTCGAAAATGCCGCCATTAACCCACCGAGGCCGTTGGCCAGCGAAAACGACAGGAACCAGACCCCCATCATCAACGATTGCAGCTTGGCAGGCGCCAACTTGGTCACCACCGACAATCCAACCGGCGACAGACACAACTCGGCCCATGTGTACACGACATAGGTGATCAACAACCAGTGCGGTCCCGCAAGGTTGCCGCCCTTGGCCTCCAAGGCACCAAACACCATCGCGATGAACGACAAGCCCAACAGCCACAACCCGATTGCGAACTTCACTGGCGTCGATGGATTGGCGTTGCGGCGATCGAGCCGGACCCACAGCATCGAGAACAGCGGCGCGCACAAGACAATCGTCAGCGCATTGACCGACTGGTACCACGTTGACGGAAACTCGTAACCCAATAGCACGCGGTTGGTATCCTTGTCGGCGAACACATTCATGCTGCTGCCGGCCTGCTCGAACGCGGCCCAAAAGAAGATGTTGCCAAAGAAGGCGAGAATCAGGATCACCAGCATCCGTTGGAAATCGACCGAGTTCAACGGACGTTTGAGTTCCGCGTCATCAACCTTCGACTCGACGACCCCACCGCGGGCCCGCTCGGTTTCGATGTCCTTTGGCGACAGTCCGACGCCAGCCAGGTACTTCGGCCGGAAGATCTGATAGAAGATCAAGCCAAGAATCATGCCGACGGCGGCGGAGCCGAATCCCCAGTGCCAGCCTACTTTTTGGCCCAGGGTTCCCGCGATCAAAGGCGACATGAACGCGCCGAGGTTGATCCCCATGTAAAAGATCGTGAAGCCAGAATCGCGTCTGCGATCATCCGGTCCGTACAACTGACCAACCATCACGCTGACACAGGGTTTGAAAAAGCCGGTGCCAATCACGATCAACGCGAGCCCACAAATGAACGTGATCAACGCTCCCGGACTCGTCTGCAGCGTGACCGCTTCGCCCGCCGTGATCCCGAAAAACTCGGTACCAGCCAGCGTGATATGGCCCGCCGCGATGATCCATCCACCCACCAGCATCGAGCGATGGGTGCCGAGAAACTTGTCGGCCAACAAACCACCGAAGATTGGCGTCAAGTAGACCGCCATCGTGTAGAGCCCGTACAGGTACGCGGCGCTTTCCTCCGACCATCCAAATCCCGGATTCTCCTCGCTGGTCGATGCGATCAGGTACAAGACGAGCAGTGCCCGCATGCCGTAATAGCTGAATCGTTCCCACATTTCCGTGATGAACAATACCCACAACCCGGGCGGCTGTCGGGTTTCGAGTTCGCCTGGCGGAACACCGCCGCCGGGCTCACGGTCGAATTCGACATCCGACATGTGCAGAGGATTCGACTCCGGATGGGTGCCGTTACCGTCCGGGCCGTTTGTTTCACCGCTCATCTTCAATTCGCTTTCGGATTTGGGGAGGCACCGCAGTACATCGTTGGAGGGATTTTAGACGCGACAGCAGCCGGCGACACCCCGGGACGCGGGACAAGCCACATCGCACAGTGCGACGTGGCTTGTCACGCGTTGGTGAGCTACGCAACATTCAGAGTCCTTAGTTGCGCGCGATTTCGGGAGCGCCGACCAGAGTTGGTCCGCGGCCGTCGTGATAATAGACTCGGTTGCGACCAATATTCTTGGCCGCATACAGGGCGTCGTCGGCGCGCCGCAATATCGGGCTGACCACGAGATCTTCGCGTGGCTCGCTCAAACCGACGCTAAACGTGATTTCGAGTTGGGTATCGCCGGCGTCCATCCGTTCCTTGGCAACCTGCTTTCGGACCTCGTTTAGTTTTTCGGCCGCGAACCGAAGTGGTCCGTCCATGATCGCTGCGAATTCCTCGCCGCCGAATCGGGCGACGATGATGGCCCCGTCAAGTTGAGTCCTCAAGGTGCCGGCGAGCTGCTGCAGGATTTTGTCGCCCGCCTGGTGTCCGTGTGTGTCGTTGATTGATTTGAATCGGTCGATGTCGATGAGCACAACGACAAACGACCGGCCGCCGCCTCGATATGCCACAAACATCTCTTCAAGCTGCTGGTCGAAGGCGCGGCGGTTGCAAAGACCCGTCAGACCATCGGTACGGGCCTCGGTCAAATACGATTGAATCTGCTGGGTTTGCTTTTCGAGTTGCTGTTCGGCAGCGTCGAGCCGCGATTGCAACTGCTCGTTACTCTGCATGATCTGCTGGAGCATCACAACAACACGGTTTTCCGAGGGGGCCCGACTCGAGCTGCTCCGCACTTCCTCGCTTAGCTTGCCCAACCGCTCGTGATATTCCGAGACGTTTCCCGAGTACTCGTTGGTCCAGGCTCCGAGATCCTGAAGCATCCGAAGCATCCGCTCGCGATCACCCTGGTTCACCACGTCCGCGCGGTTTTCACGGCGGCGGCGCGAAAGCCTTTGACCCAACGCGATCCCAACGCCGACCAGCGCCACCGCGATCACCACACCGATCGTGAGGGTAATGGCGGTTCCTTGCAACATGATTGGTCTCGACTCGACAGGTCTTCCGTCGTTCAAACCGCAGAGCAGCGGCTAGACGACCACCCGACCTGACAATGGCGAAGGTGGACTTTCGATTAGCTCTTCCTCGCGGGCGATGATCACAAGTCCGCTCTCGGTCAGCGTGAATCCTCGTGCTGCGTCCGCGGCGGGATCATAACCGATTTCTGTTTCCGGTGGGATACGAACTCCCTTGTCCACGATCACCCTGCGCAGCCGGCAGCGGCGTCCCACTTCCACCTCATCAAAAAGAATGCTTCCCTCGACATGAGCATAGCTGTTGATGCGAACGTTCGGGCCGATCACGCTTCGCGCGGCACTGCCCCCGCTGAAAATCGCTCCCTGGCAAACGATTGAATCGAGCGCTTCGCCGCGGCGGGACGATGAATCCTCGCTGCCGAACACGAACTTGGGCGGCGGCAACATCGGCTGGAAAGCCCGGATCGGCCAATGCTGGTCGTAAAGATTCAACAGCGGATCAACACCAATCAAGTCCATCGAAGCTTCGTAATACGCGTCGAGCGTGCCGACATCGCGCCAATACGCATCCTGCTTTCGGTTTTCGTCAAGGAACGGAAAGGCACAGACTTTGTGGTCCTCGATTGCTCCGGGAATGATGTTCTTGCCAAAGTCATGATCACTTTCGTCAAGCGTCGCATCGCTGCACAACTGCTCGTACAGGAACCTCGCGCTGAACACATAGATCCCCATCGACGCCAAACATACGTTTGGATCTTCGGGACTCGCGATCGGATCCTCTGGCTTCTCCTGGAAACCTGTCACGCGGTGATCCAGATCGGTTTGCATGACCCCGAACTGCTTTGCCTCCTCGCGGCTGACGCGCAGTGCGCCAATCGTGATATCGGCCTCACGATCACGATGGAATTCGACCATCGGGCCATAGTTCATCTTGTAGATATGGTCGCCTGCGAGGATGACCACGTCCTTGGGTTGCTCGCGTTCGATCGCATAGATGTTCTGGTAGACCGCGTCGGCCGTTCCCTGGTACCAGTTGTCGGCGAAGCGTTGTTGGGGCGGAACGACGTCAATGAATTCGCCAAGCTCGCGACAGAAATACCCTCGCCACGCCAGATTGATGTGGCGGTCAAGCGACTGCGCCTTGTACTGGGTCAACAACAGCAACCGGCGCATCCCGCTATTGAGACAGTTGCTGAGGACAAAATCGATGATGCGGTAGAGACCGCCGAACGGCACCGCTGGCTTGGCCCGATCACGGGTCAGCGGTTCCAATCGTGATCCGCGACCCCCTGCCAATATCACTGTCAGCGTATCTCGCATCCGATCCTTGCTCCTTGCATGTCGACGACGCCGGTTGAGACATCCGTAAGGTAACAGATGCGCAAGTTACCAGATGTCACGATGCACGTGTGAATTCGGCACCGCCCGCCGTTGATTGGCCTGCGGTTTGCACAGCAGTGCCTGCCGTGCGGTCGGTCTGTCATCGTTGTCACCAATTCGGGCATGAATTAGGCCATCAAACCGCGAAAATCGCTAGACTCGGCGAACCCAATGACCGCCGCTGTCTGTAGTAACTGCAATGCGATCGCGGTTTTTCCAATACGCTCGGCCGGCTCACCGCACGGCTCTGAATATCCGTCACTTTCGGGAATCAATGACATGCCAAACCTATGGAAAAACATCAGCTTCGCATTGACGGCGATGATCGTCGGGGCACTCGTCACGGGCGTGATCTTGACGTTGCCCAAGGAACTGCAACACGACGCGCAGGCCCAGGATTCAACCTCGGCCAATCGCACACCCGTATTGAACCAGGAAAACATGCGGCATGCCGAGGGTCTCTCTCAGGCGTTTCGCAACGTGGCCGATGCACTCCGTCCAAGCGTCGTCAGCATCAGCACTCGACAAACCCAAGTGATCGCGGGGCGCCGCGCGCTGCCACCGGGATTTCCGCCCGAGTTCGGCCAACTCTTCGGTGACATGTCGCCACAACCTCGCGAACGCAACGGGATGGGCAGCGGAGTGATCGTGCGGCCCGACGGCTACATCCTTACCAATAACCACGTGGTCGCAGATGCAGATGAATTGATCGTCGAGTTATTCGATGGACAAAAAGTTCCCGGCACAATTGTCGGTACCGACCCGCCTACCGATTTGGCAGTGATCAAGATTGACTTGCCCGGGCTCCGCGCCGCGTCGATCGGTAATTCGGACGCTGTCCGCGTGGGCGACTGGGTGCTGGCGATCGGCAGCCCCTTCGGACTCGACCAAACCGTCACCGCCGGCATCATCAGCGGCAAGAACCGTGTCCAACGGATCATTGCCGACGGCGAAGGGTTCGAGGATTTCCTGCAAACCGATGCGGCAATCAATCCGGGTAACTCGGGCGGACCGCTGGTCAATCTGCGCGGGGAATTGATCGGTATCAACACCGCGATCCTGTCGCGCAGCGGCGGTAGTGCGGGAATCGGTTTTGCCATTCCAGTCGCGCTGGCCGAGCCAGTCCTGGCATCGATTATCGAATCGGGCGAAGTACGACGTGGCTTCCTCGGCGCCTCGGTCGTGGACGTCACGCCTGATGCGGTTCGCGACTACGATTTGAAAGTTCGCACCGGCGCACTCGTTGGCGGCGTGCTTGAGAATCAACCAGCCGCCAAGGCTGGTCTGCAACCGGGTGACGTCGTGACGAAAATCGATGGCCGACCCTGCCTCGGCGGCACCCAGCTGCGAAACTACGTCGCCAGCCAGCGTCCCGGCACAACCATCGACATGGAAGTCAACCGCGGCGGCGAATCGATGCAAGTCCGAGTGAAGCTGCAGGAACGGACCGATGAAGCAATGGCAATGTTCAATGCCGAAGGTGGACTATTCGGTGCTGAACTCGTTCCCGTCACTCCAGAAACTGCGAGACAGTACGGGTACGAGGGATTGCGAAGCGGGTTGATTGTTGCCAGTGTCGAAGACGAAAGCCTCGCCGCTCAAGCCGAGTTGCAGGTTGGAGATGTCATCGAATCGGCTGCCGGTATTCAGCTGAGAACGGTCGACCAGCTTGCCGAGATTTTTGCGGAAGCAAAAAAGAGCGGTCAGCCGTTGCGGGTTATCGTGCGACGCGGCAACACGCGGATGTTGTTGGTGATCCGTTAACGTTTGACCCGCTGTGAATTGCTCACATCGGGAACCGGTGTCGCCAGGGATTGCTCGTTTTTCGAGCAATCCGGCGACCTTTCGGTTGTGAGAATTCCCTATCGCGTTACATTCGATGGGCATGACCGCAACCGCAAAACAATTGCCGACAATCCGACAGCTTCCACCCAATTTGATCAACCAGATTGCGGCGGGCGAAGTGATCGAACGGCCCGCGTCGGTGGTCAAGGAGTTGCTCGAAAACGCCGTTGATGCGGGAGCCCACCGCATTGAAGTCACCATCGCGGGCGGCGGCAGCGAGTTGATCCGCATCAGCGATGACGGCTGTGGCATGACGTCCGAGCAATTACCCCTTGCGGTCGCCAGCCATGCCACAAGCAAATTGCCGGATGACGAGGCTTTGTTCCACGTCGATACGCTGGGCTTTCGCGGCGAAGCGCTGGCGTCGATAGGCAGCGTCTCGCATTTGACGATTCGCAGCCGGACCGAGTCGGATCAGACCGGTTCGGAGATTTCGATCCGCGGCGGCGTTGTCGAATCGCCTGTTCCGTGCGGCTGTCCCGTCGGCACGGTAATGGAAGTTCGCAATTTGTTCTTTAATACTCCGGTGCGGCACCGATTTCTGAAAACCGCGCAGACGGAAAAGGGCCATATCGTCGAAGCCTTCACGCGATTGGCGATCGCCAACCCCCGGGTCCACTTTGTTCTGACTAACAACGACAAGTCGGTTTACGATCTCCCGCCGACGACCCGATGGGCTGATCGCATTGGGGCTTTCTTTGGCGCCGAAATCGCCGATGCGTTGATTCCGATCAACAGCGACGACGCCCAAATCCGAATCAGCGGTTATGTTTGCGACCCGTCGGTCAGCCGCGGGAACAACCGAATGCAATATCTGTTCCTCAACGGACGGCATATCCGCGACCGTGCCCTACAGCACGCGCTCGGTGAAGCCTATCGCGGAATGTTGATGGTCGGGCGTCATCCGGTTTGTTTTCTGCGAATGGACATGCCCGCGGAATTGATCGACGTGAATGTGCATCCCACCAAGCTCGAAGTCCGTTTTACCGACAGCGGCCGAGTTTATAGCCGGCTGCTGCAATCGCTTCGCCATCAATTCCTGACAACCAATCTGACTCAGCGAGTCGGCCCGCCGGAGGCGACCACGGACCCAGCATCTTTGTCCGGGCCGCCGGAGAGTGTTCTCGGTTTGCCGGCTCATGTCGAACAGCAGCAGCGCCAGGCAGTCATCGATTGGGCACGGACCGGGGACGCTGCGCCGCTCAAGACGACACAATCCTTGCCGGCCGTTGGCGTGCCAGAGTTTGAACCCTATCCTGGCGGCCGCGAGGCACCGCGTGCGACGACCGAACCCGCCGGCGTCGCACCGTGGGACGCGAGCGAAGCCGCGGCGGAAAACGATTCACCGAGTGTCTGCTATCTCGGTTTCCAGGTTCACAACCGTTACCTCGTCACGCAAGATGAATCGGGGATGGTCGTGATTGACCAGCACGCTTTGCACGAGCGCGTGCTCTACGAACGGGTCTGTGAAAAAGTACTTGGCGAGGGCAGCAGTCTTGAATCACAGAAGCTGCTCGTTCCCGAACCGGTCTCGTTGACCCCGGCGGAGAGGACCGCGGCGCTCGACGCGAAGGAAACATTAGCGAAGATAGGAATTGAGCTGGAGGATTTCGGCGGCGAAACGATCCTGATCCAATCCTGTCCTGCGATTCTCGCCAGAACATCACCCGGCGACATGCTGCGGACGTTGCTCGAGTCGGTCATGGCGGCCGGTAAGAAACCCGACCCGAAAGATCTGTTGAACTATCTGCTCTCGACGATCGCCTGCAAGGCAGCCGTCAAAGCAGGTGATCCATTGACGCCGGAAGAGATCACGAGCCTGTTGGAACAAAAAGATCTCTATCACGACACGCATCATTGTCCTCACGGCCGCCCCACCGCACTTTTTTTCAGCCGCGACGAGCTCGATCGCATGTTTGGAAGATTGGGGCCACGCGGAAGGATGTAATTTCCAAACCGCGCGAGGTGACTCGACCGCGAGGTGGCGCGTCAGCGATGCGACGCGACTACAATCACAGCCTCCCCCTCAATCCTGGATCGAAAATCATGAAACTCTCCACGTTGTTTCTGACCCCGGTGTGTCTTCTGGTGATGACGCTTTGGGGAGTTGCCGCCCCGCCCGAGGGTGAACGCTTTGTCTATAAGACGATTGGTGATCGAGCACTTTCGATTTATGTCACCAAACCCGCCGATTGGGACCAGGGTGATGCGCGACCGGCAATCGTGTTCTTTCACGGCGGCGGTTGGGTCGGCGGTTCACCGGGCCAGTTCACCGAGCACAGCAAGTACTTTGCGTCGCGCGGCGTCGTTTGTTTTCAGGTCAAGTACCGATTGCTTGACAAGTCAAACAAGGAACCGCCGGTAACGTGCACCCAGGACGCCAAGTCGGCAATGCGGTGGGTCCGTGCGCGAAGTGAACAATTTGGAATTGATCCCGATCGAATTGCTTCGGCGGGCGGATCGGCCGGTGGACACCTCGCGGCCTTTGTCGGCACCGTCGATGGCGGGGATGGGGTCGAAGACGACATACAGGTCTCGGCCAAGAGCAACGCCATGTTGCTGTTCAATCCCGTTTACAACAACGGTCCGGGCGAATGGGGAACAGCACGCGTCGGCGAACGCTACAAGGAGTTTTCACCGGCGCACAATTTGACGAAAGATGACCCGCCTTCGATTGTGTTTCTTGGCAGCAACGACAAACTGATTCCCGTCGCAACGGCGGAAAAGTTCCGCGACGATGCCAAAGCGCTCGGTATCCAGAGCGAGCTGCATGTCTACGAGGGACAGGCGCACGGGTTTTTCAATCATGGCCGCGACAACAACAAGTGGTACGTTGAGACCGTCACCGCGGCTGACCGTTTCCTCAGCGAGCTGGGTTGGATCGAGGGCCCACCAACGCTGGAAAAATAACTTCAAGCTGTCAGCACGCTCAGCTGAGGCCGCACGCGCTAGTTAGCGTCGGGCGTCTCCTTGCGAACGGTTCAGATCCCAGGCCCGCGGTACGAGCGCCGTCGGCTCACGCATCCGCCTGTCTCCATTGACGGGACGGTGTCTAGTCTCGAAACAGATTTGGATTCGATTTTCGTTTCCAGATGAAGCCGTCCAGGACGTAGTGCGTAATCTGCGGCACAGCCAGCAGCGGAACGAGCAGCAGTTCCGCGGCCCCGAGACTCCAGGCGGTTCCAAACAACCAACCACGTTGGTGCCACAGACCGACGTCCCACAACAATTCTTCGACGTACGCGAGTAACCAAATGGTAGCCAGAAAAGTGGCGATCTTTGGCATCTGGCTC
Organism: Rhodopirellula sp.; assembly: GCA_024644085.1. Taxonomy (GTDB): domain Bacteria; phylum Planctomycetota; class Planctomycetia; order Pirellulales; family Pirellulaceae; genus Rubripirellula. The sequence goes on along the minus strand of JAHELS010000060.1, from coordinate 19,286 downwards.
TTTTGCCCGTCAACGTGATCGCGCGCTCTGCGGTACCAATAAACCAGCACCATGTAGGGAACACCATGAATGATGACATTGGTCACCGTGAACGCGTAGTCGGAATTGAACGTGATGATTCCGATGTGCCAACAAAGCGCCGTCGTGATCAGCACCACGTCCTTGCCGGGGTTGAATTCCCGCAGCGACGCAGCCCGATAGATGGCGCGGACTGCGTATGCCCCAAGCGATCCCCAATAGATGGGGGCAGCCAGTGTCTCGATGAATCCAGGTACCCGCGCGAAGTCCCCCTGGAGAAACCACCAGAAATTCCTCGGCAAGTGCGAATGCCAGTAAATCAATGGGTAAATCGTCGACATGTAGATTGCCGTTGAATCGATCCATTTACCCACCCAGCCCGTTTCGCCGCCACGTGCACGGTACAGTGCCACCCACCCGTATTGCTGGCGAACAAAATGAAAGACCGCCATGTAAGCCAGCGTTCGCCAAAACCAGGTGTGACTCTCGCTGTAGATCGCCGCGCCGACGAGAAAGGCCAGTGCAGGTGTTAACGCGTACAACCATGGACGCCGCAACAATTCGGCACGGTCAAAATAGACTCTGAAACCGGTCGCGTAGACGTGGGCGACGTCGACCAACAAGATCGCAGCAATCCACATCCAATCGGGCGTTTCGTCCTCGAGCAATCCGAGTAGCGCGCCGATCGCCAGCAACCCCAATGCGAGCATCGCACTGCCGAGAAACGTCAACAGATCGACCGTGGGCGAAAATAGCCACGGGATGCGTCGCATCGGCGGTGTCGCAGCGGTCGAAGTGGTCACGATGGAAAAACACTCTCAGGCTACAAGATCGAGTCGCCGCCGACGCCTCGCTTCTGCAAAACTTCTTCCGCCGCACGAACACCGTGGTCGAATGCTTCTTCAACCAAAGCCACACCGCTGAGGTCCGTGCCGGCAAAGTGGATCGGACCGTAAGGTTTCGATGCGTCGTGCCGCGAGCGGCTCCAAACGAATCCCGGGCGCGGCTGAATCATCGCGTGCCCCCAGCACATGATATCGATGCGGGTAACCAGTGCATCGATGTCATCATGTGCCGTCCTCAGATCGGCCATCACAACTTCCGCCCAATCCGACCATTGCAATTCCAGCATTTGCTTGCGTGTCACCTTGGGCTGGGTATCGGCAAACGGGTAGTACCAAGTCAAAACGGTTGGACCGTGATCCAAGCCGCTCTGGTGCGTTGCGGTAACGTAGCCCAGCGATTTGGATCCGAAGATCACGTTGTCCCAGCACATCGGAAATCCGTTCTCGCGGGGACGATCACGAACATGGACATTGGCGACGAGCCAGCTGCCGTAGGTGAACGCTGAGGTATCGCGTTTGTTCGACGCATCAAACTTGCGGATCACATGAGGTGTCAAGAATTGCGGCGCCGCAAAGACGACCTGCTCGGCGTGAAAACCGATCGGCTCGCTGTTGATTGTCTTTACCCCGATCACCGAGGCGCCGCGATCGCGCTGGGATATCTCTGCGACTGCCACTCCGCAGCGCAGTTTTTCACCCGCACGCCGGGCAAGATGATTCGCAATTCGGCCGTTGCCCTCCGGCCAAGTGATCACGCTCTGCGGATCCTCGCCGGCGGCCCGGACACGGGAGGCAAAATAGAACATCCCCGCCCACGCGCTCACTGCGCCGATCGACAAACCGTAGTCGTCCCGGCACGAATAATCGACAAGCCAGCGCAACCTTTCGGAATGCCAACCATGCTGGTCCATCCATGTCGCCATTGAGAACTGATCCAGTGCGGTCACCTCCGGGTCATCCGAGCCTCGCGAAATTGGGATCGCGAACATCCTCCGACCGGCGCTGTCGCGAGCATCGACCCAACGATTGATCTCCGATTGGAACTCTTCCAATTGGCGCAGATCCTCCTCACTGGCTCCCTCGAAGGGATAGATTCCTTCGTGCCACTGTCCGTCATGAAAGAGCCGCTCATGGGGATCACGGCACAAGAATTCCTCGCCAACAATCGGCGCGCCTTCATCGTCGAGGCCGATGATGACATTCATTTGTTGGAGTAACCGAATGAACGATTCGTTTTCGGCCATCGGTACCGGCACGTAGTGCGCACCCCATGGATAGGCGAATCCGCCTCGGCTGCCGCCGCGCGCTGTACCGCCCGGCTCGTCCTCTAGATCCAACAGCACGAAATCATCGAATCCAGATTCCAGGAACCGCCACGCTGCCGATAACCCTGCGATCCCGCCGCCGACGATGACCACTGTGACGTCCTCGAGCGACGAAGGGGAGGGTGTCAACTTTCGATCGCGAATCGCGTGTCCGGCTCGAAAACTGGTGCGGAGCAATTCCCCATCCGGCGGCAACGATCGCCGCGTGCAGCCCGCGGCAAGGGCGACGTTCCAGCCGAGCAGTGCAGTGATCAACTCGCGGCGGTTGAGGCTGGTCAAATCAGCTGCCCCACTCTTGCTCGTAATATCGCACCAGAATCTGGTCATTCAATCGGTTCAAGCCGGTTTCGACGCGGCGCAAGTCTGCCGGCATGTCGAACAGGTTCTGCATCGCCTCGGCGTTAAGGTATCGCAAATCACCATCGATCGGAGCAAGTCGTGGGATGCGTGGAACGGAATCGCCGATCCCTGCCATCCCAAATCCCCAAACGCCGAAAGTCGGAACGGCGACATGATAGGGACGAACTTGAAAACCTGCCGCCTCCATCGTCGAGACAATGCACCAAAACGATTTTGGCGCGACCAGCGGCGATGTGCATTGAATTCCGACGACTGCATTGGGCGCCAGCACCCGGCGCAGCAACGTGAAGAAACGAGTCGTGTACAGCTTGCCGATCGAGTATGTGCCCGGATCAGGAAAATCGATGATCACCGCGTCAAACCGCTCGCTTGACTCCCCGATCCAAACGAATGCGTCGCGGTTTTCAACGGTTACGCGCGGATCTGAGAGTGCCTGTTCGTTCAACGCACTCAGTGGCTCGAGCGTCTGGGAGAGCCCGGTCATGCCGGGGTCAATATCAACCAACGTCACCGACTCGACGGAGGGGTACTTCAGAATTTCACGAACCGCCAATCCGTCACCGCCGCCCAAAACCAATACCCTGCGGGGATTGGCGACCGACGCCATTGCGGGATGCACGAGAGCTTCGTGATAACGGTACTCGTCGGCGGAATTGAATTGCAAATGCCCGTTAAGGTGAAGCTGGAACCCGTCGTCGTTGCGGGTGACGACGATACGCTGGAAGGGAGTTTGTTTCGCATACACGATGGGACTTTGGAGGATGTACTCTTCGGCCCACATCGTCAGCGTATCCGCCTTGATCATGGCGACGACGAGCAACCCGATTGCAATGACGGCACGCCCCCTCAATCCACCAAGACTGCGGCTTGAGAGCAATGGCCGGAGAAGATAGGTACCCCACCAGCCGACCAGCGCGTTGAGTATTCCGAAAACCAACGACGTGCGAACCAACCCCAAGTGCGGAACCAGAAGAATCGGAAACATCAGCGAAGCGAGCAGGGCTCCGATGTAATCGAAAGTCAACACGCGGGAAACAAGATCGCTGAAATCGAGATGCTCCTTCAAGATTCGCATCAAGAGCGGTAGTTCGAGTCCTACCAGCACGCCGATCACGAACACGCTTCCAAACAGAAGGATTCGAAACCAATCAATCCAGGCGAATGCAACGAACAACATCGGCGCCGACGCTCCGCCGATCAGTGCCAGAGCCAGTTCGACTTCGATAAACGTTCGCGCCAGATTTTCTTCCACATAGCGTGACAGCCATGCACCGACCCCAAGGGCCGAAAGATAGACCCCGATCACGAACGAAAACTGCGTCACCGAGTCGCCCAGCAGGTAGCTGGCAAGCGTGCCGGCGATCAATTCGTAAACCAGACCGCACGTGGCAACGACCAGTACGTTCAGGTAGAGCAGAAAAAGTGGAGCACGATTGATCAACGGCTTAGCCCATCAATCATCGATCAGCCCACGATCGCAGCAGCAACAATGACCGAAATACCGAGCACGATCGCACCGATGATGATCGCCACCGCTGTATTGTGCTCCTCGCCGATCTCCTTGATGATCGAAAACGGAGTCAGTTTTTCCATCAGCAGCAGGCTGGCGAAAAAGACGATGATTCCGACGACCGAAAACACGATTGCCGCCAACAGATGGACACCCATCAGCGACAAACTGGTCGATTCCTGGGCCAGAAACGCCCCAAGGAAACCCGATTGAGCCAGTTGATTTGTCAACACTATTTTCCACCTCCCCATGAACCACCGGAAGATCGTCCCGATGATGAACCGTCAAGAATACCAAAATTAGGAGCCCGCCATCCGCTGGCAGCCGCCACACCAAACCAAAGGCACACACAGATCCCGAAGACCAGGTATCCGATGAACAGTGGCGAATTCGTTTTCACCTGACATCACTCCGTCGCGTAAGGACTGTAGTCACTGTTTTCCCATCGCTTTACCTCGAATGAATGACGGTAAGCGATGATGCCAATTGGTACGAGCGAAACAAAGACCAGCGCATAGAACAACAGCCAGGGATCCGAGCCGGTTTGCGGAGACGACGTGGCAAATGCCATAAAAATGACAATCAGTACCAGTGCGAATGCAAACCACATCATGAATATCGCTGCTGAAAACTGCGGGCGCGGCTGGATCATTCCAACGCTCCACGGTCGCGTTATGCTCTGTAACCCGAACGCCTTTTCAATCTCGTCCGTTGTGATGTAAGTGCCGATCGATACGTTCATCTCTTGTGAAGCATCGGTACGGGAAAACTCGAAGGACAACATTCGCGGCGGTGCGATGAAATCTGCCGCTTGCACCTTCTCGCCCACTTCAACACGCCAGTAGAATTCTCCGATCACGTAGCGGACATAAGCAGTCGCGCGATCATAAACGCGAAAACTGTCTCCGTCGAAGCGAATCTTCGCGTCGGTCAGCGGACTGCCTTTGATACTCTTTGTGACCGGCTCGACGAAGGACCAGTGTCGATCGTTATGCACCAGCCACCGATAACCGACCGTGGGTGCATACAACAGGTACTCGTTCCACGGATACGATTGGCCTTGATACATCACGTAACGTTTCAGGTAGCCAATCACGGTGTACTGCGTACCAAATAATTCACCCTCGGATCCAAGCGGGACGACGGTCGGAAATGACTCGCGGGATTTCAGCGTATGCAGGTACGAGAGCTTGCCGTCGGTGACATCCAACATCGAACTGCAATTGGGACAGGTCACACGCAGCGACTTGTCCGGAACACGCAGCGTCAGCGGGCCGCCGCAATTCGGACAATTCAGCTGCGCCGCACCTACGGCGATCTTCTCTTCATCAATGTGCCAGCCCTGACCTTCGAGCTGCAGATCCTCGAGTGAGATTGTCGGCCCCATGTAGATGCTGACCGGATCGCTGTATTCGATCGTAGCAAAGTTGCCTTGATCGTCGCGCAAATCGGCGAATCGATGTTCCGCGCCGCTGTGAAACCGCCACGGGATTTCACCCTCGGCCGAGACGGCCGTGGCGATTCCCTTTTCCAAGACGCTGTAAGTCGTCCCACTCAGCGCGAGCGTCGATCCGACCGCGAGATCGTCCATCGGCGGTGGCTCGGATCCTTTCTTTACCCGACGCTCGAACATCATGTGGGTCTGGCCCTGGGCGTCGGCCAACCAACCCCATCGGTTTCCCGGAAATGCCAGATACCATTCGTCCCACACGCCGCCGGCCGGATGACGGTACTGTACGTGACCGACGATCGTAAAGCGTTTCCCGTTGTATTGTCCCGTCAACCCGCGACGCAACCGGGTTGAGGTATCCACGAGGTCAGCGACTTTCCCATAATCTTCGACCGACTTGTCGGTTCGCGCCACCGCAGACTGACAAAAGTCGCATACGCTGACGACCGCGCCGGGGCTAAAAACAACCGGCGCGCCGCAGGAAGGACACGATGCCGTCCGTTGCTTCATCGATGCCTCCCGCGATCGCCCCCGGACGCTGTCCCAAGGCCGCGAGCAATCCGCTTGGTGTCGACGCGCGAGGCACCCAACGCGCGGGCGAGATTGTCTTGCCAGTCCCACGCCCGACGCGCGCCGCAACAATAGAGATTCAACGTCGCCAAGCGAAACTCGGGGTACGTATGACACGCCAGGTGCGATTCACTAAGAAGGTAAAGCGCCGTCACACCACCGGGATCAGGAAAATGATGGACCTGCGGCTCACCTATGACTTTCAGCTGCAGATCGCAAACAATCCGTTCGCAGATTTGCGTAATCAAGCGGGGATCGCGCAGATCGTCCGCGCGACAATCCAATGCATCGACGATCCATTCCACACCGGAGACGCCGTCGACGTCGGGTGTCTCCAATGTGTTCGCGATTGCCGGCGATGCGGGTAAATCGGGCATGAATCCAGGTTGCATTCCAAAGAGCGTTTCAATCGCTACGATGCCGATTCCGCGGTTGGGGGTGGTGGCGGCGGAGGCGTGGCGGCGGAAAAGTAAGTGCCGAGTTGTGGAACCTGGCCTGCCGGTATCCATCCGCTCATGCCGGACGTCCAGAGCAGCGTGCTCGCACCAACCTCCCCGCTGGTGATTCCAGCGACAATCTGCTGGAGCGTGAATGGGCCTTTGGTTTGACCGCCCACGGCAATGTGCCAAGGCGCCGCGCCCGGAGCTGGCGGTGGAGGAGGTCCACCTGCCGAAGCACCCGCAGCGTTGCCCATGCCACGCACCATCTGGTTTGCCATGGCGAACCCCATCCCCAACCCCATGCCTTCGGCGGCTCCGCCCCCCGAAGGGTTTTCGGCCGCGGCGGTCATCGCCTGGCCCATCTGGTATTGCTGGTAACGGTTCAAGTCACCGATCACACCCATGCTGGTTCGCGTGTCGAGCGCCTTTTCGACCGCTTCGGGAAACGAAACGTTGACAATGAACAACTGCGTACAATCGAGGCCAAATTCATCGTCAATCTTTTCCACCACTTCGCGGCGAAGCGCCTCGGAAAGTTCCGAGTATTTTGCCGCCAGATCAAGTGCGGGGATTTGCAACTTGGCGACGAGATCTGCGAACGATGAAGCGATGATCGATCGTAATAGCTCCGTGATGTCATCGGCACCGAATTCACCATCGGTTCCCACAATCTCTTTCAAGACCGCTTTTGCATCGACGGCCCGCATCGCGTAGGTTCCGAATGCTCGGATACGAATGGGCCCAAACTCCGGATCGCGCAACATGATCGGGTTGGGTGTTCCCCATTTCAAGTCGGTGATCTGTTTCGTACTGACGAAATAAACTTCGGCTTTGAAAGGGCTCTCGAATCCGTACTTCCAACCTTGCAAGGTGGAAAGGATCGGCATGTTCTGGGTCGTCAATTCGTAATGACCGGGTGTGTAAACGTCGGTCAGCTCACCACCGGAAACGAGAACTGCCACCTGGCCCGGACGCACGATCAACTGGGCGCCATTCTTGATTTCATTCTGGTGGCGGGGAAAACGCCAAACCAATGTATGATCGGAATCATCGATCCACTCGACGATGTCGATCAACTCGTGACGTATTCGGTCAAACAATCCCATCGTGAAAATTTCCTCGGGGGCCAGCGGTCTAGAAATGTTGCAACGATGTTTTAGCGATCGACGCGACAACAGTTGAACTGTCGAGACGCATGATAACGCTGTCAAAGGGCTGCAACCAGACACAGGCCCGAAAACGACGCACTGGGGGCGCGTAAAACGCCGCAGCCGATCAAATCGAACACCGCCGGCAAATCCTCATTGGCGATTTGCCCAGACGCTGCCTGAATAACGCTGGTCCAGCAGATTACGTGCCGACGCGGCACGATCCGGTTTCTTGATCGCGGACCACAACTTGCTGAGGTGAAAAAGTGCCTCGGCGTGCACTTCGGGATCTGAATAGAACAAGACGTCAACGTGCAGGTACGCCATCAAAGCTTCCTTCAACTTGCCCGCTTGCTGCAAACAATCCCCGTGAGCGTTGTAGGCGCGGCCGAACAATTCCATGTCGGTCGCGTCGTTCTCGGCGATCACCTTCTCGATCATCCCAATCCCCTGCTCGGGCGACTGCGTTTCACAGAGACAGCGTCCCTTGCCGATCTCGGCGAACAATTTTTGCCGTTTTACTTCCGGAGCGTCGGATTGCTGGGAGGCGACACTCTCGAACTTTTCAAACGCCTCGGCGAATTTCTCCTGGGCTACCAACGCACGGGCTTCCGCCAATGACGCCTTCATTTTGAATTCAGGCCAGGGCGCTTTGGACGCGACGACCCCATAGTATCTGACCGCTGCCTCGTAATCTCCCTGCCCGACTGCGAGATCGCCGAGTAATTGTGCCGCATTGAAAAAGTGGAAACTTGACGGGGAGGCCCGAACGAACGCAAGCATCGCGTCGGTTGCTTCCGCCTTGTCACCACCGGCCGATAGGGCAATCTTACCTTCGCAAAGAGCCAGGTGAAATTGCAGGTCCCGCTTTACGATCTCGCGTTCGATGGTTGCCGGGTCAACCTTGACGAGATCATCGAGCCCGGACTGAAAGTTCCCGCCGGCGGCACGCGCGCGGCCCTGTCGCAGTTGTTGGGGCTCGTCGCCAAAGGTGATCAAACGGATTTCGTTCACGGGAACGTTCTGGTTTTTTCCACGAACGTCCACGGTGACGGCGTTGGGCGTCGATGAAGCAACCGTGCCGCTAACCGCACCGCCGCGTTTCAGGTAGACCTGATCATCTTCTGCCCATAATGGCGCAGCGACGAACGTCAACATAAATACGGCCGAGTGCATCGCGCGGATGCTCGAGCCACGCGGGTGATTTCGAACCTTGATCATGGGTCTACTCGTCTCAACGCTGGGTCGACTTGATGGTCTTCAATAATTCTTCGTACAACTGTGTCCACTTCTTTCCTCCGAGCGTCGGGTAAAGCGTTTTTGTTCGCGACAGGTTCGTTTCGGCTTCGGCCAGCAGTTTGGCTTTTGCAGCTCCCTGTTTGGAGTTCGCAAGTCCGAGCTGGCATTGAGCCATCTGATACCTGGCCTCGTAAAAGTTGTCGCGAAATTGCTGGTGCCGTACCGTCGTAGTGGCAATTTTGCCCCACCCCCAGATCGGAGTTTCGGGAATACCGGCAATTGCCTCGTTGTACTTTTGACTTTCACTCCTCGCCCATTGCTGCAGCAATCGCGCCGCCTCGATTTGGACGTTCACCGCATTGGGTGTCGCGGCAAGGATGCTCTTAAAATCCTCCAGCGCTTCGGAATAGTTTCGATTGCGTGCTTTGACCGACGCCAACTGAACGCGAATTTGCGTTGCAAGCTTGGGTTCAAGTGACGGAAGACTCAATAGGTTTTCCGATGCGGCGATCGATCGCTCGTAATACTTGCGAGCGTTTTCGTCGAGCGTTTCGCCGTCGTCATCGAATCCCGCACCCAGGCTCGAGAAGGTCTCGGCGACCCAGTTCAATACCCCCACATCCGACGAGCCGGACGACAGCTCCTGGAGGAATCCCTCGAACACCTTGGACATCTCTTGCCGGGCCTCAGGGGATGCCGACTTCATCTGCGTCTCGACACTCTGGGCCAAGTTGACATAGATCGCCAACATTCGCTGCTTGCCGGACGCGTCCGAACCGACAGCCTCACGCAAAGCGGTCATCGCGGCTTTCGCTTTTTCCATCATCGTGGCGCCGCCGGTCTTCATCGAACCGACGTAGGCTTCCAGCGCCGTGCGATAGGTCTCCTGGATGAACAACGGGTTCGACGCCGCGTCATTGGCATCACCGACAAGGGTCATCGGTCCGAGGTTTTCATGTTCGAGTACTTCGATCGCCTTTTCGTGGTCCGAGTTGGCCACGAGCGCCTGTGCCAACGACAACATCGCGGTTGCGTTGGAAGAATCGACCTCCGGTTGCTCCGGTAGCCGGCCAAATCCATCCGATAGCAACGCGAGCGCGGTCGAGGCGAGTTGTTCGCTCGCGTCGCGCAGTGCGTCGATCTCTCCCGGCTCGGCCGCGTCGCTTTCTTCCAGCCTTGCCAGCTGCCGCAGCTGCAGCAGGTGTTTTCCCCACATCGCCTGGCCGGTAACCAGTTCAGACTGCCCGCGTAGGGGCGATGTCTCAGCAATGCGCAACGTCAATGATCGGGCATGCTCCAGGCGATCGGCGTTGACCATCACCGGAACGAATGTCGAAAGTGCTTCAATGGCTTCCGGGCTGCCCGGCCACTGATCGGCGATGAAGAGGGCAAACGCGACAGGGCGATCAAGCTCGAAGTCGCGATCGGCCTCGTCGGCCGATTCGAGGATTGACATGTAGGACGCGAGCGCGATTTTGGCGCACGGACGTGCGCCGGCACTTTCGGGCGACCGCCGCGCAACAAATTCTCCGACCAAGGCAGCTTCGTGATACTGCTGCTTCAAATAATGAAGGTAGCAGAGAAAGTAACGAACAAGGTTCAATTCCGAGGGTGGCGTATCGGCGTCGGCCAATTCCAGTGCCAAACGGTAGGACGCCATCGCGTCGGCCCGGGCCTGTTGGAACTCGTTTTGCGCCGCCGCAAATTCCTGCTGCAGCTGCTCGGTCGCCGCCCCGGGTGAACTCAATTCGTTTTGCAACCCAGCGACTCGCTCGCTGGCGGGACCAATCGCATCGAGCGCCTTTTTCCCGGCGATCTGCGCTTCGGTGAATGTCGCAGGCGGCGAATCATCCTGGATCCGCTCGCGCCCTCCAAGTGCAACCACCAATTCCTGCGCGTCTTCTTGCAATTCGCCTGGTTCGTTGGCAACAAATTGGGCATGCGACTTGGCGGACTCGAGTGAAACGGCAATGGTCCGGGTGTCGCCGGATTCGCGACGCACAAAATCATCGGCTTGCATCTGGTAGGCTCGCGCAAGGCTCAAACGGATCGCCAGCATGTCGGGTTCGCGTTGGACGTTTCGGGGCACAGTCGCGATCCACGCCGACGCCTGCTTGATCGCTTCGGCGTACTTCCTTTCGTTGGGTGCGAGCCATGCCTCCATTGCCAAACGCAAAGTTTCCGTTTTTAAAACCCGGAATTCTTCCGGCGAATCGGGTTGATCCAACAGCTCACCGTAATAGCCGAGCGCATCCTTGGTCTTGCCGAGTCGAAAGTTGCACCGTCCCTGGTACATTCTTGCGTAAAGTCCGGCGAACCGGCTGCGATACTTCTTGTAGATCGCGTCGTAAAGGCCGGCTGCTTCGATGAGATACTCCGCATGTTCTTTTGAGCCTTCGTCAACGGTGTCGGCCGTCTCTTCGCGTATCGCAGCGGCCAGCAATTCGGTTTGCAGGTTGTCGGCGCGCAACTGCTTACGCCTTTGGGCCAGCGCGGCCTGTTTCTTGTCACGCGTATCGAGCGCGATTGGAATCTGATCGAGTTCCGCGGTCACGGCCGCTTCGAGCTTTGAAAACTCCTCGAACGCCTCGTCGTACAGCTTGCGTGCTTCCGCCAGTTTTTGTTTTGCGCTGCCGGACTTAGACTCTTCGACCTTGATCCGTGCACGCTCGACAATCAGGTTCCCGAGCTGGCTACGTGCGGCATAAGCTTTTGGGTGGCTTCCCTGGGATTCCAGGAATTGTCGCAGCAGCTGTTGAGCGCGATCGAGGAACTCGAATCGGACCTCCAGATCACGTTGCTTTCGGGACGAATCGACCAGCGTCAAAGCAGATTCGAATGGAATGATCTCACGGAACTCGGCGGGGGCCAGCCGACTCGTCTCCATATCGGTGAGATAGTCGAGTGCGATGTCGTGGTAGCCGCGTGCGCGCAGGCCATCCAGGAACGCTTTTGCCGGTTCTTCACCACCGAGATCGTTTGATACTGCGAACGCCGCGAACAACGTCAGCGCGCAAAGAAAACGAATCGGCTTGATCTCCATTTGCTGCCGCCTCATGACTCGACTGACCAATGGGCCTGGCGCAATACGGCGCGGGGCGAGTCTGAGAGTCTTTCGTACCAAACACTCAGCAACGAACCGTCGGCGAGTTCCACGGTGCTGGGATAGCCAAGGTCCACGCCAGAACCGTCATCGGAAACCGTCAACGGATCACTCCAACTTGCACCATGATCGTCGCTCGTCCGGGCCAGATTGCCAAACGGCTTTCGACGGTAGCCGTAGCTCATCAAAAGCCGCCCGTCGGACAAACGCGTCAGAAAAGATGGCAGCCCCCAGACGCCGATCGGACGGGGTATCGTCCAATGCTCGCCGCCGTCAGTCGACTCACTTTGCAGAATCTCTCGGTTGTTCGCGGAATTGTGATTGCGAATGTGGACAACGATCCGGCCGTCGGCCGCTTCGACGGCATGCAGTTCATGATAGTGCTTGTTGTCATCGCCCGGACGCGCGGGAATGTCACCAAGCCATTGCCACGATTGACCGTCATCACTTGACACGCAGACACCGACATCGCGATTTTCGTCCCACAGCCGAACGCCAGCGTAGAGCAGACGACCGTCGGCAAGTTGAATCGGCCCATGCGGGCTGTTGACGATGCTGGAGTACCGCTGGGACCACGTGACGCCACCATCGATTGACCGGATCATGTACTGCCCAAGCTCGGCTTGACGCTGCGAATCGTTCAACCGGTCATGGACGGCCAACCATCGCTCGAGCCTCTCCGGGGGCCACGCGCTCCCTTCGCCCGGTTTCTTCCCTCTTGCCCTATCAAGTTCATGCGACTGGTAGGCGAGCGACGTGAAGGTGGTGACCAGCAAGGTGCCGTGAGCAGTCTCCATGATTCCCGCATCGCGGTCGTCAATCGGACCATCCATCAACGTACGTGGCCAAGTCCAACTCTGCCCGTCGTCATCGGACCGCATCATGTCAACGCGACCGAACGGGCACACATGTTGTTCACGCCCGCCCGAGAAAACGACGATCAGTTGTCCGTCGGCACGCCGGGTGAGCGTTGGCCATCCGCAATACAGATCGGGCGTCGCGCTAATCACCCGAGTTTCATGCACCTGCGCTCGCGGGCGCCGCTGCGCCGCGGAGAGCTTGTGCCCCATCGCCAGCGTGGTCGAAGCAGCGGAAACCCTCGCAAAATCTCGACGCGAAAATAGATGTCTTTGGATCATCAAACCTTCTGTGACAGCGAACTTGGAATGAGCAAGGGGTGCTGACCACCGGGACGAGCGCCATCGTGTAGGATGCATCAACAGGGCGCCCCGGCACGTTCCCAATCTATCAAATCGACGCCCGATTCGCTGAACGTTCCCATTTTAACCAGCAGACTCCGATGCGACTTTTCCTGTTGATTCCGGCCCTTGTTGCCACGATTCTGACAACCACGACGGTTGCGGAGGATCATCACTACGACGTCGTTGTTTATGGCGGCACTTCCGCTGCGGTCACGACCGCTGTGCAAGTAAAAAAAATGGGAAAGCGTGTTGTCATCGTTTCGCCTGACATGCATCTGGGCGGTTTGTCATCCGGCGGTCTCGGATGGACCGACTCGGGCAATAAGAATGCGATCGGCGGCCTGAGTCGCGAGTTCTACCACCGCGTGTGGCGACGCTACCAGAACCCCAGCGCATGGCGATGGCAACCGAAGGACGAATTCGGCAACCGCAACCAAAGCCCGCCCGGCAAACAGGGTGATGGCGCAACCATGTGGGTCTTCGAGCCGCACGTGGCCGAAAGAGTATTCGATGAGATGGTCGGCCAGCGGTTGATTCCGGTCCACCGAGGCCAATGGCTCGACCGGAGCCCACGCGGCGTCTCAACCCAAAATGGGAACATTACATCGATGCGGACATTGTCCGGCGATCGATACTTTGCCCGGATCTACATCGATGCCACCTATGAAGGCGATCTGATGGCGGCCGCGGGCGTCAACTACCACGTGGGCCGAGAAGCCAATTCGGTGTACGGCGAAACGTGGAATGGAGTCCAGGTGGGGACGCTCCACCACAGCCATTGGTTTGCTGCGCCCGTTGACCCCTATGTCGTCGCCGGGGATCCGGACTCCGGATTGCTGCCGCGTATCAGCGGCGATCCTCCCGGAGTCAAAGGCGAGGGAGATCACCGGGTCCAAGCCTACTGTTTTCGCATGTGCTTGACCAATCACGATGAAAACCGGATTCCCTTCAAAAAGCCACCTGGGTACGACGCAACCCAATACGAGTTGTTGCTGCGTGTATTCGACGCCGGATGGCGTCAATTGTTCGACAAGTTTGATCCAATGCCGAACTACAAGACCGACACAAACAACCACGGTCCGTTCAGCACCGACAACATCGGCATGAACTATGACTATCCCGAAGCGAGCTACCAACGGCGGGCAGAAATCATCAAGGAACACGAAACCTATCAACAGGGACTGATGTATTTCATGGCCAATGACCCACGCGTGCCCGAAGATGTGCGCGCGGCGATGTCGAAGTGGGGTTTGGCGAAAGACGAGTTCACCGACAACGGCGGATGGCCTCATCAGATCTACGTGCGCGAAGCTCGACGAATGATCGGCGACTACGTGATGACCGAACACGATTGTCTTGACCTGAAAGCGACGCCGGAATCGATCGGCATGGGCTCCTACACGCTCGATTCACATAACGTCCAGCGGTACGTGACGCCGGAAGGATTCGTCCAGAACGAAGGTGACATCGGTGTCAAAACTCCATCGTCCTATGAGATCGCGTGGGGATCGATCACACCCAAACAGGACGAATGCAAGAACCTGCTGGTCCCCGTGTGTGTATCGAGCAGCCACATTGCGTTCGGATCGATTCGGATGGAACCGGTCTTCATGATCTTGGGACAATCCGCAGGAACTGCCGCGTGCCTGGCGATCGATCGCAACTGCGCCGTCCAGGAAATTCCCTACGAAGTGCTCAAGCAACGCCTGGTCGCCGACGGCCAGGTACTCGAGCTTGAAGATTCCTATGCAATCTCGTCGAGAAAGATGGCCGGCGTTGTTGTCGACGACCGTGCGGCGAAGCTCGAAGGCAATTGGAAGTCGTCGACTGCGAATCAGAAATACGTCGATGGTGGATACATCCACAACGACAACATTGGTCAAGGTGAAAAGTCGGCCACTTTTGAAACCAAACTGGCCGCCGGTGACTACGAAGTGCGAATCTCTTATCCGAGCAATGCGAACCGTGCCACGAATGTACCGCTGATCATCTTCCATGCGGATGGCGAAAGCCGGGTGCAGATCGATCAAACAAAGTCGCCAGAGATCGAGGGCCTGTTCATCTCGATCGGCGAATTTCGGTTTTCCGACAGAGCTAAAGCGATTGTCTGCGTCGAAACCGAATCCACAGATGGCTACGTCGTCGTTGACGCGGTCCAGTTCCTTCCGAAACAAGATTGACGGCCGGTTGTTGAAAGAGCGTCAGATAACAGAGCAGGATTGCCTGGCCCGCGGTCAACGTGTTCATGACCGGCGTCGAGACGCGTCGCTTTCGAAGCCATAGTTCACGCACGACGGGAAGCGAGATCGCCGTCCCAACCGTCTTGCAGGCAACAAACAGGTCGACTCCGCCGCGTCGAATTCCATGATGCATCGCCCGATCGGGTTTTGTTCATGCTCGGGCATCAATTCGGCAAATCGAAAGACACGATTTCGACGCGATGGGGGTGAGTTGGTATTCTTGTGCTTTTTACAACTCGCCCCTGATGGGTTCGTCAGACTTCCGGCCGCAACCGAACAAGGCGACGAAGGCATCGCGCGTCGATAAGGCGGGACCGGTCGGGGCCTGGTGATCAGCCAGAGACCTGCTATTTGTCGAACATCATCAGCAGGTCGATTCCGATCAGATGTTCACAGTCGGCCGGATCAACGATCACCCGCATCGGCTCGCCATTTTCTTTTCGCTGCCGCGCCAGATCAACGGCCGGTCCGTAGGCGTTGAGGACCCGTGTGACCTGCTGGCCCCCGTCGGAAAAATCGACCGACACATGATAGCGGCGCTGCTGGTTGACGCTCGCGTTGGTGCGTTCGATATCGGTAACCCGTGCACTCACGACTTTCCCGTCGCGAAGTGCTCGATTCTTTCGCCAGTAATGGCGTAGCGGAAAGAAGACCATGCCGGATCCGATCATCGGAAAGAAGAGGAAAAACGGGATGCTGATCCATCGTTGTGCACCTTCGGACATCAGGTAAAAAACGCTGCCGGCAACCAACCCTGCAACAATGAACAGAAACCCGAAGGGAACGAAGACGAGGTAGTTGCCGACAACTTGTCGTTTGATCCCCCGCGGGATTGTCCGGGGCGTTGGCGACGAGGCAAATTGGTCAAGTTCCTGTTGGGTGACCGAGAGCTTTCTCAATTGGTTCGCCAACATCGAACCGGCGAGCCCGCCCATTCGCTCCGCCGTCGCTGCCATGTCGCCGCCCGTCGTCTCGCGGCGCACCTGGGGCATTGTGTCGAGCGTTTCCTCGGCTTGTTGGAATAATCCAAGGATTTCGAGGGCCTCGTCCATGAAATTCGTTCGCTCTTCGCCGTCGACGACGCGATTGTGATAGTAGATCACCAACACATTCCGCCGGCCCATCACACTCCAGCCATGCCGTTTGCCCAAATGGTCGCGGATCGCTTTGGTAAAGAGCAACCGGACGGGAGTTTCCGACCAGGCGTGAAGGTGGTACTCGTTGGAGAACTCCGGCGAATCCTCGAAATCGAGGTCTCCCATGTCTCCCACCAGCGACATCAACACGCCACCAATTCCTTTGGGTGTCGGCGAGAGAGCAAAATGGGGAAGGTCAAGTTCCGCGTCGTGCGACACGAGCGCCGTTTGTCGAATATGGGTCAGCGTGGTCGGACCATCGGGAGACCGGTTTCGTTTCGTGTATCCCATTTCAATCAATGACAACTCGGCAGCGCCCAGTTCGCGCTGTTCGCTTCCTTCAATTGTCACCGTCTCACCGAACAGATCGCTCAAAAGGTCTTCGAGTGATTCAGTTTTCTCGCCGCTCATGCGTTACCTCAGTTGAATGTCGCAGTCATCCTCCTGAACGTCAGGCCGGAAAAAGTCCACGGGTGGGCGCGATTTCCATTCCCAAAGCCGGCTGATCCGTGACCCGCAGGGAGAATATCAGGCAGGAACGGCCGCCAAGTTCAGGGACCCGCGGCGCGTATCTCGTCGCTGGCTTCGGATTCAAACTTTCCGAAGTTCTGGCGAAACAGATCCGCCAATCGCTGAGCACTGCTGTCATACGCCTCTCCGTCGGCCCAGACATCGCGCGGCCAAAGGACCTCGGGAGGAACCCCCTGGCATTGATAGGGAACCTCGAATCCAAACAACGGATCGCAGCGCGTGTCTTGCTTCTCAAGGGAATGGCCGTGAATCGCGTGAATGATCGCCCGCGTATGTTTCAGGCTCATTCGTGACCCGACTCCGTGCGGGCCGCCGGTCCAACCGGTGTTGATCAACCACACGCGGCTACCGTGCTTGCGAATCCGCTCTGCCAGCAGTTCAGCGTACTTTGCCGGATGCCAAACCAGAAAGGCTGCGCCGAAACAGGCACTGAAGGTCGCGGTTGGTTCGTTGACGTTCATTTCCGTTCCGGCGACCTTGGCGGTGTACCCGCTGATGAAATGATACATCGCCTGCTCCGCAGTCAGCTTCGACACCGGTGGCAAAACGCCGAACGCATCACACGTCAGGAAAATGATGTTCGTGGGGTGCGTCCCGACGCATGGGATTTCGGCATTCGGAATGAAGTCGATCGGGTACGCAACGCGTGTGTTTTCGGTGATGGAAGCGTCATCGTAGTTGACCTCATGAGTGGTCTCATCGAACATCACGTTTTCAAGCACCGCGCCGTAACGAACCGCGTCGTAGATTTCCGGCTCACTTTCCTGGCTCAGGTGAATGACCTTGGCGTAACAGCCACCCTCGATGTTGAAAATCCCTTGATCCGTCCAACAGTGTTCGTCGTCGCCGATCAATCGCCGGTGCGGATCGGTGGAGAGTGTTGTCTTGCCAGTTCCTGACAAACCGAAAAACAACGAGACTTCGCCATTGTCGGCCGCGTTTGCGCTACAGTGCATGCTGAGCACATGCTGTTTGGGCATCAGGTAATTCATCACCGTAAAGACGCCCTTTTTCATTTCCCCGGCATACTGTGTTCCCAGAATCACCAACTCGCCCTGCTCGATCGAGAGATCGATGCTGGTCGTGCTGGTCATCTGCGCCGTGTACGGGTTGGCGGGAAACGATCCGGCATTGAAGATGACCATGTCGGGATCGCCGAAGTCCGCCAACTGGTCCGGCGTGGGCCGGATCAACATGTTGTGCATGAACAACGCGTGATAGGCGCTTTCCGCAATCACGCGAACCTTGATCTGGTAGTTCGGATCCCAGCCGGCATAGCCATCGAAAACAAAAATTCGGTCGCACGTATTCAAATAGTCAATCGCACGTTGGCGGTTGATCAGGAAGGAACGCTCGGTCATCCGGATGTTGATGTCGCCCCACCAAATGTCACCCGACGAGGCGGGGTCGTCGACGATCCGCTTGTCCTTGGGGCTGCGTCCCGTCTTGTCGCCGCTGCGCGTCGCAAGCGCGCCCGAGGCCGCAATCACGGCGTGATGGTCGACGATCGCGAATTCATACAATCGCGCCGGCGTCGCGTTGTGAATGATATCGTCCGCTTGGAGCCCGTAGGACGACAAGTCAATCGGATTGACGCTCATGACGCACGCTCGCAGTCAAGATCAGGTCGAGAAACTCGGGATGAAATGCCCGGCACTGAGTCTAGCGCCGCGACACCTTGTGTGCGACCCCGGATGCCAGCTCGCATGGTGGCTCACAGATCAGTTGCAAACCAGGCGTCGCACCTCTCGCAACCGGCTGGCCGATATCCAACGGTCAACACAAGAGCACGACGCGGGCTAGGACCGAGAAGGCTCGACTGTCCCAGTCACGATACACGAGGCCGACTTTTCACCGGGCAAGCTGGTGATGATGCGAATCTCCTGTGAGACTGGCTCGCGAGTGCCGTCGCCATGAAACCGCAGCTTGAGGAAATGGACTTTCTTCTCGCCCAGTGGCACCTCGAATTCAAAGCGAGGATCGGCGCACTGCACGTCCAAGACTTCGAACGGATCATCACCCCGCACAACAAGGCGGCGCTCCACGACGCCATCGGTGGCCGTTGTTCCCAAACTGACCGACGCCGGCGAAACACTGACCACCGGGCGGACCCGCCCGGCAATCGCCATCTCCGTGGTCGGAAAGTCAGAATCGTTGCTGATCAGCGTC
>JAHELS010000059.1 GCA_024644085.1 Rhodopirellula sp. | reverse complement strand
TAGGTGCCGGGCTCTTTGACGTCAAACGTGGTGACTGCGTCCTCGACACTTTGGCCGAGTCCGTGGGCCAACAGGTACGGAGATCCCATTTGTTGGATGAACTGGGTGTCGAGCTTCCAACCGCCTGGATCGTCGAAACTCTCGGCTTCGACAAAGATCTCCGCCGCCAAGGATTCAGTCCGTGGCAGCAGCAACAGGCAAACGATCGCTCCGATTCGACAAAAGTGACGCACAGAGAGCCTCGATGAAAGGATGGCAACGAAGTGGATTTGAAGTTGGTTCCGGCATTGTACCCACAACGGAACTTGATTTCTGCGGAGTTCGAATGCCGTGCGTCGAGACGTTCCCGCGAGGGGCATCGTCTCGGTCCGCGGCGAGGGTGGGTTCGAATGACCCCTGATCACTTCAAGGGCCTGATCACTTCAAGGGCCTGATCAGTTCAGCGGCCTGATCAGTTCAGCGGCCTGATCAGTTCAGCGGCCTGATCAGTTCAGCGGCCTGATCACTTCAGCGGCCGGCGACCGTGATGCTCGCGGATCGCATTGAGCAGTGCGAACGCGGGCGGGTGCGATTTGACCAGCCGTACGATTGCGGTGGTTGACGTTTTCCAGAGCGGCGCCACAGCGCTCGGCTGACCACCAGCGGCATGCAAGTCATTGATGACCAGCGCCAAGAGGGACGGTTTTGCTTCGTTGCTGTCCGCCAGGCGGAGCGGTGTGCCGCTGTACCGCTCGCGAAGCTGTGATTCCTCAGCGGAGCTGGCAGCATCAAGAACCGACGGCGTGCGGATATCGACGGCCAATCGAAAACGCAATCGTTGCAGGGCGATCGAACGATTATCGGCCTGGCTCCTTCGCTCTGTCGCTTCGGCGACGATTTGCGTCGGTTCGTGATACAGAAAAACACCGCTGCTTGTCTTGTTTCGATGCTGGCCGCCGGGACCGCTGCGACGCTGAGTGCGAAGCGCGCATTGCTCGAGCAATTTGTCGCTCTCCAATACGGCCGGATGGGGTGCGTCGGTGGTCGTCGCCGCCATCCGCTCGTGCGGCAGAGGCAATCGGGGCGACTCGTCGGAATGTGGATCGTCTTCAGCCACCAAGCCACTCGACGATCCAATCTTTCGCGTCCGCAGCGAGCATGCGATTGGGAAGATGGAAAACGCCTTTGCATTCTTTGCCCAGCCAAGCCAGGATCGATCTTTCGTCGACCGCCGGCAATGGACACAGAACCTGGTATGCGGCTTGGCGCGTGACCGAAGGTTCGTCCTGTTGGATCGCCGAAACGGAAATGACGGTGGAAGAAAACACTTGCTCGGGTGCCTCGCGCAGGCTGATATTCACTGGCGTGCCAATTTTTATTTTCGCCCGATCGCGGGCATCGATAATCAGCACAGCGTGCAATGCACCGTCGCTGCTGATTCGGCACCACGCCGAATGGGCGTTGCCGAACGTTCCAATTTGATCGCGAAGCGACGTGGGCACAGTAGGATCATCTTGAATGGATGTTTGCGGCGGCAGGACGACGCCGCTGACCGGAGCGCGGACATCGGTCTGGGAAACCCGATTGTGCACCGATGCAAGTTGCGCCGCGATGGCATCCTCGGTTGCCTGCATCGATCTCCACTCATGAGCGGTATGGGATTGGTCCAGCGAGGCGCGGCGGGCAAGATTCCCGCTGAGCTTCGCGACCCGCAGTTGTCCTTCGAGCTTGGCCTGTTGCAACGCGAGCAAAGGGTTCCGCAGGTTCACAAGGGATTGATCCTCAACGACCCGGTCACCGAAATCGCGCGAGACATGTTCGATCATCCCGTCGTTGGCGAGAAAAACGCTCGTCGCCGACGCAGCATTGACTTCCCCGGTCGCCTGACGGTAACGGGGCAGAGGAACAAACAACAGGGCGAAGATCGCCACAAGCATCGCTGCGAGAACAGTGGCGCGGCGGAATCTCGAGACACCGCTCCACCGGTTCGCTCCACCGGCGACGCCGATCAACCGGCGGGCATTTCTCGTAAACCACACCACCACCGCCAGAGCGATGATTGTCATCATGACCGGCCTCAATTGGAACCATTCCGCGATTACCAGCAGCAGCGTCGCGATGGCGATCGTTATTACGAAACGATAGAGCGACGAGGCCAAGTGGTAGAAGGCCAACGCGAGCGAACGATAGTCATTGCTGCGTCGTCCGTCAAAACGACGACCGGCAAGTCTCGCGGTGACGACGCTGCGAAACGCATCGCGGGCTTCACGTCGCAAATTCGTGCTGCCGACCAGATCCGCCAGCACGTAATACCCGTCGTAACGCATCAGCGGATTGGCGTTGAACAGAATCGTGCTGATGGAACAGACGATCATCAAATTCAAAGCATGCAGACGGATCACGGGATCGGTGACGGTTATCCAAACGAAGGTGGCAATCGACGCGATGATCAGCTCGACGTAAATCCCCGCCATCATCACCGCAGCACGCCGGATCGCCGATGGCTCGCGCCAAATGTCTGTGACATCACAATACGGACAGGGTACGCCGCAGAGCATCAAAATGCCGACGGTGCCGCAGCGAGATCCCATCCGCCGACAGATCACCGCGTGTGCCAATTCGTGTGCGACTTTCGTGGCGACAAACCATGCACCGAGCCAGATCGGACTGGATTGTTCAAAAAAGATCTGGAGTGATCCGAGCGATGCAAAGAGTTCGTCGCTGCGACTTGTTGCAATCACGGCCGCAACCACGATCACAACGCACCATGCCATCACAGCGGCGGCGGAAAACAGGACACGTGTCAGCGGTGCGGCCAGCACAGCCAGGCGATCGATCGATCCAATCGGAATGCGGAAATACATCGGCGAGAAACGCCGTTGACCGCCGGCCAGTCTTTCTCGCGTCCAGCCGGCCGCACGGGCCTCGGCCCACAAATTGGGATCTTCGATTCCCCGAACCAGTGATTGCCAGACGTGTTCGGAGACGCGAGTGAATCGTCCGCTGATTTCATCGACAACAATGCGATAGGGCCGTCGTCGACCGTCGACCTGGATCGTATGAAGGTCGCGACGAAGTTGCGAAGTCGAATCGGCGACAGACGCGCTTGGCATGGGCGAAGGTACCTACCTCTGAATCAATGGTCCGCGCTGGTGGGCCGTGGCCGCACTGGGAAAGACCTTCATGCGAACCTCCGTGCCGGGCAGCAACACCCATTGAGGAATCTCATGACCATGGGCACGATTGCGGATTTCGGCATGCACAGCAAATTGTCCGCCCGGCAGCATTTGCGGATCGACCGAGAGCACCTTGCCGCGCAGCGATCGTTCGGATTGCGTGCTGCGATCCAGCCACAGAACACTGACCGGAAGACCACGGCATACCGCCGGCGGTATCTGATCGCGACGCAGTAGCGCGTGGACATGCAATCGATCGAGGCGGCCAACGGTCGCGATCGTTTCCCCTTTCGCGACCCATTCACCGGCCGAGCGTGAAACTTTCACGACGATGCCGTCGATCGGAGATTCAACGTGCAGGTTCCGCAGTTGGTCGTCGATCACCGCGAGATCGGCTTCGCGCAGTTCGAGTTCCACGCCGGCGCGGGATCGGCGTTTCTTTGCTTGGGCGACTTCGAGTTGTCCGCGCTCGACCGCAAGTTTCAGTTTTCGAACCTGGCTGTGGGGCACGGCACCGAGCACATCGTTCTGAATTGCACGGCTCGTTTCAAGCTCGGCTTCCGCTTCGGCGAGCGCCAATTCCGCGTAGCGTAATTCGATTTCGTCCGTTGACTCCGCACGGGCGGAATTGACACGCAACAGTGCGGCGCGACGACGGATCAGCAGCGAACGATCATCCAAACGGGCGATCGGGGCGCCGGCATTGACGGAGTCATTCTGTGCGACGTCGATCGCGGCGACGCGGCCGGTTTCCATCGCCGGCACCTCCACCGTTTCGCCAAAACTCACAAACGCATCTTCAGCCTCGATGCCTTGGCTGGTGGGCGTTTGAGCCACCGCGAACTGAGTCCATCCCGCTATGCCTAGTACCATGACAGCGACTCGGACGAGGATATTTTGATTTCGCCCCTCAATGCACATCGTTCGTCTCCCGGGCGAGCACCACCGGATCACCGCTGGAAAAATACAGGGAAAGGGTTCCACGCAATGATCGAATCAGATCTTGGAACAAAAGGTACGCCGCGGGCGTTGTGCCGCAGTGGAACATGACGCGGGCCGGCGCGCCCGATTGGTGTCCGGCACCCTGATCCGAAGCGATCGATGCCGAGGCATCGCTGCTCAATCGAAGCAACACCGCGGTCGTCGTCATCGTGTCTTGCTTGTTGACAACTGCCGGACCGATTTTCAACAGCGAAGCACCGAACGACTGATTCGGGTTGGAATCCAGAGATATCCTCACCGACAGCTCTTCGTTGGCGTCACCATTCTGGACGTGCGAGATTCGCTTTTGCGGCACGCGAGCTTCGGCCACCCACGTGGAGTCTTTTGCCACGACCTGCATCAGCGGGTCGCCGCGACGCAATGGTCGCGACTGCAATCTCTCGTCGACTTGCCAGGCATCGACGATGCCGCCACGTCCAGCACGTATCACAAGCGATTCGCGGGCATGCTCGAGCACCGCCAATTGGTCATCGATCGATCGGATCTGTTCCGCGATCAACCCCCGTTCCAGATGGGATTGTCCAGACCGATCGACTCGCGGGTCGGTTGATCGCGTTCGCTGCTGGAGCAAAACCGCGCGCTGTCCCACCAGCGCGGTGATCTGTTCCTCGAGATCGCGATCAATCATCGACATCAGGATTTGTCCGCGAGCCACTTCCTGTCCGTGGTGAACATGGATTTCGTCGACAATCGCGTCGCGCGGTGCCGTCAACCGCTGGACGACGGCGGGTCGAACGGTGGCCGGCGAGTAGACAACCAGCGGCACGGGGAAAAAGGCGATCACGCCAAGCAGTAGTACCAGAACGGCAACGCCCAGTATTCTTCGCCACGTGCGCCCAGCGGATGTTTCCACGCAGGGCGATATCGCCGCGATCCAGCGGCCGCCGGGAATCGAATCCAATCGTGATACGTTTCGAAGGGCGATCTCGGCGTGGTGCATGTAGCGAATCAATTCGCTGCGGCACTCCCGCGAAACCGGTCCCGCATCGGCAAGCTGCAAGCAGACGAGACGCCGTGATGCTGATCCGATCACGGCACGGCATCGCAGTTCGGCGTGCTCGAGGTGTGAAGGCGGTTCTTCGAACCAAATGCATTGGTCATCATCGAGCTCGATTGCCGCGGCATCGCGAATCTGCTGTGCCGCAGGTGATTTCGTATCGATCGTGTTGACGTGGTTGACCGCGCAAATTGTGACTGGAGGCCCCGCGGTGCACAGAGCGACACGGTCAAAGCCGAACAACTCCGCGGCTGCGTCGGCGATTGCCGGCTCGATTTGTTTGCGTTCGTGCAAGTCGTGCAGCTGGGCGATCGCTGTGTCGACGGCTCGTGCGAGCGATTGGCCGCGGCGCAGGCAGCGCAATTGATCGGCTCGTAAGAATTCACCCGCCAAATCAGCCATTTGGGCAACGAACCGCAGGTAGCCGCGCTGAGTTGCGACCCCGCAATCTGGTTCCAGAAAAACCTCCAGCAAGTATTCCGCGCCCGATGGTGAAGGTTCACACGCGATCGGCACGACCGCGACGGGGACCTCCATCGGATTGGCGGGAACGTCGCCGTCGGTCGCTCCCGGCGTCGCCGGTACAACCACGGGCTGGGATTCTTCCGCGACTTCGATCAACATCCGAGCGTGAGTGGCGATCGATTCGGCCGGGATTGACTGGTCTGTGATTCGTCCCAGACGCCGCGCACACCGGTACGTTGATGCTGGGGATGTGTCGCGTTGCCACACGATCACCCCTTCAGCGGCCATCGCGCGGAGAATGCGGTCCACCAACAGTGCCAGGAATTCCTCGGCGGTTCGATCGCTGCGAACGGCCATGGCGACCTCGCGAACAATCTCGGCGATTTCACGGCGGGTCTCGTTGACCAGCGGGTCAGCACCGGTGGCGGCGACCGGTGAAGCGCCGGGCGTAAAGACAAACGGCTGGTTGGCAGCGGCCGAGCTCAAGGAATGCGGTCGGATCAAAATCTGGGTGACGGCGCATGGAGATCGACGACCACCTCTGGCCGAAACGAGAAATCTCCAAGGGTGCCAGTAGCAAAACGACCCCGACGGCGACAATGTCGCTCAGCCGTTGCTATCAACTGTTAGTCCGACATGTCGGCAGCCAACCACTGGGCAAGAACGCCCACGTTGCGAATGAATGTTTCGCTTCGAATCACCCGATCGGTCGGATCGTCGTCGCCGTGATATCGAAGTCTGCCCGTTTCGACCCAGGCCCCTCGAGAATCGAGATCGCCGATGATCCGCGACACAAGTTCGTCCCGCTTGCGAGAGCGTTTTGGAATGTCCTTGTGCTTCGCATTCCATAGTCGATCCAGGGGCGTCTCTCGAATCTTTGTCAGCTCGGACTCGATGGAATCGATTTTCGAGCTGACGATGAACCCGTAATGAGTCGGCAAATCGTCGGGCGAATAGGTCAGCTGGTAATCTTTTGTCATGAACAGAGGGCGATTCGTACCCAGTTCGTAAAAGCGTGCGAGTCGACCATCGTCGAGCAACGAGCGGCGGTAATAAGCGATCGCTCCGGGCAGCGGCTCAAGAAATCGTGCCGCGTTCTCGGTGGATGTGGCCGTCCGCCGGTACAGCATCATCAGCGTCCGCATCACGCCCTGGGATTCACCACCGGTGATCGCGGGTGGTTCAAATTTCCGCGCCCACGTGGGATGCATGTCACGATCGTATTGCTGGGCCCATCCGGGTTGAGGTTCCGGCAATTGAGCCAGCAAGAGAAAATCGCCGCCGCGCAGGGCCGACGACAGATATTTCGCCTCATCGTAGACCTGCCACGCATCGAGCATTGTCTCGATCAGATCGTTGATTGTGTTGTCGTTGAGTGTGTAGAGGTGCGTGTACTTGGATCCGGGATGGGTTCGCGACCACTGGGTCGGCACGGAAGCCCGACGAGGTGTTTCGAGCGATGGTTTCGGAAACTCGCTGTAACGTTGCGGCCAGGCACCGCAGGCGTACTGAGATCGAACAACTGCGTCGAGTGCGTAAAGAGCTGACTCGTGAATCGTTGGGTTGTTGAATTCAAGTTCGCCATCGAGTTGGATCAAGAACCGGATAACCGATTGACTCTTGTCATCGTCGAAAGTGGTGGTGTTGCGGCCATCGCGTGGATCATTCGGCTCGGCGCGGTACGCATATTTTTTTCGATCAACTGGATCGAACTCGATGTGGTTGTCCCAACCGCCCGAACGGAGTTGGCCGCGAATAAGAGCCTGGGCCGATTGTGTGGCAGCCTCCAACAAAGCCGGCTCACCACAGAGCCGATACGCGTCGAGGTAGGCCATCGCGACCGCTGGCGTGGCGGGAGGCTGAATCCAGGCGGTTGTTGGCCCGACCTTCCCTTCCCCTTCGCGTTTTTCGAGGTCGGCGCTCCACTGATAGACGTATCCTCCTTGGATCGATGCCCGGTCACGAAAAAACGCGACCGATCGTCTTAGCGCCGAGCGGACTTCATCGCGTGTCGGTTCCGCAGCGGCAGCCCCGATGCTGAAACATCCAATCAAGAGACCGGCAACCGTTGTGACCCGCGCGAATGCGTGCAATTCCGAGCTACTGATCTTCCGAATCCTGATCCCATGCCGACGTGTGATCATGAACAATTTTCCAACCCTCGCCTTCGGGAAAGCGACGCAAAATAAGAGTGAAGCGACCACCGATTGGATCTGCTCGCCGATCGAGTTGCCAGACGCCAAGCACTTGCATCGCCGAGTTGTCGAGCGACAGAAACTCGAAATCATTGAAAGTCAATTTGCCCATCGCATCGGTCGTTGGATATCGTTGCTTGTAACGAGCAAGCGTCGCATCGAATCCGCGCGTGACATTGCCACCAGAGGAAAACGTCAGCTCGTCACTCTTCCAGTATGGTTTCATGAAGGCATCGATGTCGCCGGCGTTCCAGTCGCGGGCTTGCTGCTGGATCAATCGAGTCAGTTCCGCCCGGACAGTTGCCGAAGCGTTCCCAACCCCGCTGCCTGGATCCGGTGCACCGCCCGCCTCGAGGAACAAATGGGTCTCGAACCGTCCCTGGCTGTCGGCGGCGCCACAGCTCATTCCGGGCGTGTTGTGTTGCATGACAATCGCGCCGCTGCTGGATACCGCAATCACGCCGCCGACGCCCGGTTCAAGGCGATCTTGCATGATTTCGGTGACAGCCGATTCGAGCGTTTGGCCGGCGTAACGCATTTGTGCGGCGATATCGTAGGCAACGCTATGACGAATGTATTCTTCGCCCGTTCCTGTTCCCGACACGGCGCAGGTGTCGTTGGATGCATAGGTTCCGGCACCAATGATCGGTGAATCGCCGACGCGACCGGGCAGTTTCTTGGACGTACCCCCGGTGCTCGTACCGGCGGCGAGGTTGCCGGCTGAATCGAGGACGACGCAGCCAACCGTTCCGATCTGCGAAGCGTTGCCATCGTTCTCCTCCGCCTTTTTTCGACGTGCGGCCTGGCTGAGGAAGTAGCTGGGGTCGACGATCGGAAGTCCCTGTTCCTCGGCAAACTCATCGGCGCCCTCACCGGCCAACAGCACATGCCGGGTCTCGGTCATCACTCGGCGGGCGAGCGAGATCGGGTTCTTCACTCGGGTGACTCCGGCGACCCCACCACACGCCAACGTGCGGCCATTCATGATCGAAGCGTCCAACTCGGCCCGTCCCTCGTCGGTTAATACCGCACCGCGGCCAGCGTTGAAGGCGGCGTCGTCCTCGAGGATCCGGATCACTTTCTCGACCGTGTCGATCGAGGATTCTCCGGCCGAAAGTGCATCACAGCCCGCTTGAAGGGCTCGCTTGAGTCCCAATTTCTTCTTTTCGATCCTGGCGTTGTCATATTTCGCCGGGTCACCGCCGGCCCCTCCGTGAATCACGATTGCCCAGGAAGGCGACGGCTTGGGTTGGTCAGCTGCCGCGGGGGACGGATCCATCACAGTGGCTCCCAATAGGAGAATGGAAAGCAGGGGTCGAAAAGGTCTCACGGTCACGCGCTCGGTGGTTGGGAAGTTTCGTCACAGCCGTACAGCAATTGCCGAAGTTGCCGGACCAGTATCGCTCGACTCGATGCCTCGGCGATTGTTTCTACCAGATGGGCCTGTCGATGGTTGATCGCTGCTCTCTCGCCTCGGGCCGGCATGGCCGATTGCAGCCTGCGGGCGATCTGCAGCATCAATTCGTCGATTCCCCGCCCGGAAAGTGCGCAAGTGGCAACATCGAATGAATCATTCGATGAATCGAAGGGCACCAAATCGACCTTGTTGAGAACGCTTATGGTTGGAATGCGAATTTCGGACTCCAGGATCGGCGGATCAGGCTTGCCGGCGAGAGCGGGCTCGGTCACACAGACCAGCAAATCGGCTTCGGATGCGGTCGACCGGGCCCGGCTGATCCCCTGTTGCTCGATCGATTCATCGCTCTGGCGGATTCCGGCCGTATCGCTCAGCCGTATCCTCAGCCCATCAATCACTGTCTCGGCGTGCAGGACGTCGCGTGTCGTTCCGGCGGAATCGAGCGTGATGCTGCGGTCAAACCCGACAATTGCGTTGAGCAGGCTGCTTTTTCCAACGTTCGGTGGACCCCAGAGAACGACTTGAAAGGGTTCGGCCAGGCGTGAGGTGAATTCGGCACTGTTTGTGATCCGGGAGGCCGAGTCGCGTAACGATTCGATGTCCGCCGAATCGTCTTCGATCCTCTCAAGCCACCCTCGAGCCCAGATTCGCAGTCCGCCGCGCACTTGATCCAGTGCGATCGCAGCCGTTTTTACGGTCAAACAGCGGCTGAGAACCTCCATCGCTTCCCGCACCATCAACTCCTCGTCGGATTCGAGCGCCCAGCGGTCCGCGAAGCGAATCGCACCGGCCGACTGCAGATCATCAAGGATTCGCGAGATCGCTGCCGGGCCTCCGTGGCAATGAATTTCGACGCGATCGCGCCCCATTGGAGTGACGACGACCGATTCGCCCTCGCTCGCTCGATCATGCGGCCCGGTCCAGAGGCCAAAGCGGATCTCTCCCGAGGAAAACGAACCTTGCGTCGCCGGTTCGAAGCACTTTGATACGATTTCGTTGGCATCGCTGCCCAGCACGGTGACCACTGCAACGGCGCTGCGACCCTCGCCCGTGATCGCACCGCAAACGGTGTCCGATTCGACGCGTGTCGGATGGTGCATGTGATTGGTTTTGCTTTGTTCGACGTTTTGGGGTAAAGACATATTCAGATTGTTGAATAAACTGTCGCAACCGCCTGAAAGATACACTTACGTTTTGGGTTCCCGCTTTCTCATCATGGCGAAGAAAAAGCTCAATCTGAACTCGATGACCGACGACGAGTTGCTCGATACACGGATGTGTGACTTGCAGCTTTCGATACGTGATACGCCGCTGGAACTGCGGATCGACCAGCTTAACGAAGAGCTGTCACATCGCGGGCTCAAGTTCCGGCCGCATTACTGGCTCAGCGATGACTGGTTCTCACCGGATGGGATTCCGGGGATCGCAATTCCCTTTTACCTGGCCCATCCAAGGTTGATGCGGTTGGAGCGAAAGCAATTGCTCGAGGTTGAAGGGGGAACTCAACAGTGGTGCATGAAAATACTCCGTCACGAGGCGGGGCACGCCATCGACACCGCCTTCCGATTGCGCCGTAAACCCAGTTACCGAAAGACCTTCGGGAAACCGTCGCAACCTTATCCCGAGTTCTATCATCCCCAGCCCTCCAGCCGTGATTTCGTGCTCCACCTCGAGATGTGGTACGCTCAAGCCCACCCATTGGAGGACTTTGCGGAGACGTTCGCCGTTTGGCTCCGACCGGGTTCTCGCTGGCGAACCCGCTACCGTTCGTGGCCGGCGATCGAGAAACTGGAAACAGTTGACAGCTACATGAAGTCGATCAACGGTACGAAGCCGCCCGTCAGCTGCCGCGCCAAGACGGACCCCCTCTCGCGGATCCGCAAGACGTTGCGTACGCACTATCAGCGAAAGCGGGAGCACTACGGGGTTGATTTTCCCAGCATCTATGACAATGACCTGCGTCGACTCTTTTCGAGCGATCCGGTCCACAAGCGAAATCCGACGGCCGCAGCGTTTTTGGGCCGTGTTCGGGGCGAGCTTCGTCGCAGCGTGGCTCGATGGACCGGCGAATACAGCTACACGATCGATCAGGTGGTCCAGGAAATGATCGAGCGATGTCGCGAGTTGAAACTGAGGCTGGGGACAGCGCCAGAGGAAGCCAAACGCGACGCCATGATTTTGGTAGCGGTGCGAACCACCAGTTTTCTGCATGAAGGAAGACACCGTTTTGCGATTTGATTCGGTCCCGATCCGGTTTCGCTCCCAACGGTCTCTCCACCTCGACCTTCCGCTTGCGTCGGCGCAGGTGACCCGATGAGCAAGCTTCGCGTGCTCGTTCTGGTCCGCGATGGTCATGTGCCCCCGGAGACTCTCGAAGGGGTCAGCGATGATGAGATGAATCCGTGGAAGGCGGAATTCGACGTTTGCGAAACGCTCCGTCGTCTCGGCCACGAGGTGCTGCCGTTGGGCGTCTATGATGACTTGGCCCCGATTCGCGAGGCACTGCGTTCATTCGAGCCCAACATCACCTTCATGATGCTCGAAGAATTCCACGGCGTCGTGACCTACGATTTTGCCGTGATCAGTTACCTCGAACTGATGCAGCAGCCCTACACCGGATGCAACCCGCGCGGGTTGCTGTTGAGCAAGGACAAGGCGCTCTCGAAAAAAGTGCTGACGTACCACCGCATTCCGACACCACGTTTCGCCGTCTTCCCGTGCGGCCGCACCGTGCACCGTCCCAAGAAATTGTCATTCCCGCTGTTCGTCAAGTCGGTGGTCGAGGATGCTTCGTTCGGAATCGCGCAGGCGTCCATTGTCAGCAGCGACGAAGCGCTTGCCGAGCGAGTCAAGTTCGTTCACGACAAGACGGGCGACGACGCAATTGCGGAACAATACATTGAGGGCCGCGAGTTGTACGTTAGCGTGCTCGGTAACAACCGGCTGAGAACCTTTCCCGCCTGGGAAATGAACTTCGGCAAAATGCCCGAAGACGTTGCCAGAATCGCGACCAGCCGGGTCAAGTGGGATCGCAAGTACCAGGAAAAACACGACATCACCACGCACGCGGCCGCGGATCTCGACACGGCGACCGAGGAACGAATCTCGAAATTGTGCAAACGGGTCTACCGGGCGCTGAGCATGAGTGGCTACGGACGCATGGACTTGCGAATGACCGAGAGCGGCGAGATTTATGTGATCGAGGCCAACGCGAATCCGAACATTGAATACGGTGAGGACTTTGCCGAGTCGGCGGAGTCAGTCGGGATTTCGTACGAGGCTTTGCTGCAACGGATTCTGAACCTCGGCCTCAGCTACAAAGCAGCCTGGATGACGGTGTGATGAATGCTCCACCGCCGGACTCATGGAAACCGCTGCGCGGGATCGTTCCGCCGCTGGTCACCCCGTTGGCCCAGCGCGACGTCATCGATGTCGAAGGGACTCAGCGATTGCTCGAACACGTGATTCGCGGCGGCGTCAGCGGCGTGTTCATTCTCGGTACGACAGGCGAGGCACCGAGTTTGAGTCATCGGCTGCGCCGAGAATTCATCGACCTCGTCACCCGCGTGGTCAGAGAGCGGATCCCGGTTCTCGTCGGCATCACCGATACGTCACTGGTCGAAACCATGGAAATGGCCGATGCGGCCAAGCGTGCCGGAGCCACCGCGGCGGTGATTACAACGCCCTATTACTTTCCCGCCGGACAAACCGAATTGATCCAGTACATCGCCGATGTCGTCGCGGAATTGCCGTTGCCGCTGATGCTTTACAACATGCCGAGCCTGACGAAGGTCTGGTTCGAGATCGATACGTTGCGCAAGTTGAGCCAGCACAGCAATATTGTCGGTGTCAAAGACAGCAGCGGTGACATGGACTACTTTCGAGGCCTCGTAGCGCTCAAGGAGATTCGCCCCGATTGGTCACTCTTGATCGGCCCCGAGCACTTGATGGCCGACGCTGTCAAGCTCGGTGGCGACGGAGGCGTCAATGGAGGTGCGAATATTTTTCCCGAGCTGTTTGTCGAACTCTACCACGCCGTCTTGGACGGCAACGAAAACGTGGTCCAGACCCTCAGCCAGCGAGTGGAAAAGCTGCAGCAGATCTATTCGGTAGGCAAGTATGCCAGTCGATTCATCAAGGCCACCAAGTGCGCACTTTCGATACGCGGCATCTGCAGCGATGAATTGGCCCCGCCGTTCAATCATTTTCTGCCGCCCGAGCGGGCGCAGGTCCAGCAGATTCTCCAGCGTTTGTAGTTTGCGCTGGTTCGACAAGACATTACGCTGCGACAATCGGTTCCGTTTGACCGTGCATCGGGTCGATCTTGATCAGCAACTTCAAAAGCTCGACCTCGTTTCCAACGCCGAGCTTCTCAAACAGGTTACTGCGGTGTTTCGAAGCCGTCTGGACCGAAATGTCAAATTCGGTCGCAATCTGTTTGAGTGACAATCCCCGGGCAAGCAATTTCATGACGTCACGTTCACGTGGTGAAAGAGCGTCAAGTTGCTCCTGGTAGGAAGCCCGCAACGCGCTTTCCTTCTTTTGTTGGGCGTCCTTGGCGATGGCCGCACGAATGACGACCAACAGATCGTGGGGGTTGAAACTCTTTTCCACGAAATCAAAGACGCCGTTGTGCAGCGCCGTGCGACACGTCCCAGCATCGGCATGGCCGGTCACGACGATGATCGGTAGATCCGACCCAACTTTCTGCAATTCAGCATGCAATTGCAGTCCCGTCATTTCGGGCATCATCAGATCGGCCACGACACAACCGAAATCGTCGCCGCGAAGCTCCTTCAAAAAAAGCTGTGGTGAGTCGTACGCTCGGACCGTCATGCCAACCGATTCGCAAAGGCGTCGAATCAGCAGCACATCGTTGGGGTCGTCGTCGATAAGAAAGACAATGGGTGCGGTTTGGTTCGTCTGGGGCGCAGTCATTGGAGATTCAAATTGAGGGGCGAAGGAATCAAATCAAGATGTCACTCTCACGCAATCACATTGCACACTTCCACGGAGATCTCAGCCGTGAGCTGCACTCACGAATTCCGTCAAAATCCACACTCAAGTGATCGCGCGGCCCCAATCGTCATATGCTTCAATGCCGAACGAAGACATCGAAGCTTTACTCACATCGACGATCGCGACGCCCCAGATGACTCCTTGCAAGCGGGTACCCGCCATCGTTTGCGGGCAGCCGATGCTCTGAACGCTTCGTACCGATTGCGACGTCCGAACGTTAACTTGGAGGAGGCGCAATCGAGTCACACCACGAATAACGGTTGCGGGCAATCCCGTTCTTACCACTACGACCGGCAATACCCGCACGCAGTGCCATTTTTGATGTTGCGCGAAAACAAGCACGATGGGCGAGTCGTATTTCAGGCTGATGATTCACTTGCTAGCGCTGCCAGGCTGTGAATTTATTCATCTGAGCGGATCGGCGCTAGCCGCCGGTCTTTGATGAACGGGTTTTTCCATGCACCGGCGGCTAGCGCCGTGCCGCTCAAGACCAAAATGGTATCCGGATGAATAAATTCACAGCCTCTGCGTGCTTGTAAAATCTGGGCCCCAGCACTAAGGCCTGGCTGCCGTTGTTGCGGAATCATTCAAATAAAGATTGACGTCGTGGGTCGCCCTGCCGCCGGCCAGGATGTCGATTTTTCCGTCGCCGTTAAAATCAGCGCACCAGACATCTTCGCAGGCCATCGGTGCGTCAAGCAGTTGGCGATTCCACGTTTTTCCACTCTTGTCTTCGGCGCGATAAAGATAGATTCCCGGCGGCTCGCCGTTGGCTTTGGGTTCGCGATGTGCCGCAACCACTTCGTCCCAGCCGTCGCCGTCGAGATCGGCGCACCAAATCGCATGTCCTTGAACCATGGTGTCATCGAGCGTGATCCTTTGCATGTTCGAATCGATCGCGTCTCCGATGTAAACGACGACCTGGTTGCCATGCATCGGCTCGATAGCCGCCATCATCTGTTTCGCGCCGAACTTGCCGGTCTTGACTTCGCCCGATCCAAGTTCGGTTGGTTTTTCTCCCTCTGAACCTGCTGCCAATCGGGAAAGCGCGAACCCATCGTTTTCTTTTTCGACCAGGCTGATTCCTTCCTGGCTGGCAACGATTGTCGAACTCGGTCCGTCTTCCGACGACAGGTGCCAATGGTTGTGGGCGCGATTGAGAGACCCGTCGATGACGACTGGCTTCCAAGGTCCGGCGAGTGGATCGTCAGGAATCGGAAACGCCAGCAATCGGATTCCCAGGTCGGTACCGTTGAGCGGCGAAACGACCAATTGGTCGATGGACCGGCCGAGCACGTTAGCGAATCGCATGCGATGCGTCCACGGCTCGGCGCTGATCGAGTGCACTTCCCAGGGGTCGTCGAGCGTTTCGCCGCGGCGGAGCCAATGAATGCTGCCCCCGTTCTTCGGCCACCCTGCCCCGATCGCAAAATCGACTTTCTGGTCACCGTCGATGTCGCCTGCTGCGATGCAAACGTGATCGGTGGGAACGGCATCGCTGATCATGGTGAATTTTTTCCAATCAGGATTTCGATACCAGAAAGCCTCGCGTTCGCTGATGGCGACGGCATCGAGCCGCCCATCACCGTTCACGTCGGCCGCCGTCACCGCGTAACAAACTTTGCCGATCTCGCCGTCGAGGACCACCTTTTCCAACTTCAGCGCCGGTTCAACCGCGCTGGCACTGATCACGAGGAGCGCAAATGGAACAACACTGCAAGCGATTCGATACATGACCTCAATCCCATTGATGAAACGAGCGCGGACCGATTCGGCAGTCTAACCGTTTCGGCGGCGAGATTCATCGAAGTGTGTGCATCGAAGTGTTCCGGGGCGCAAAAAAAAACGCCGGAGCCTGGCTCCGGCGTTGTATTCATCTCGAAACAGTCAACCTCGATCGTCGACTACTCGTCCGACTCGGTCTCTTTGCCGAACATCATCATCACCGGCATGTTCGCCGGAGCGGTGTTGTAGGTATATCCGGCTTCGAGTGCCCGTTCGATTCGGTCCTGCGTTTCGGACAGGTGGGCGCGAGTGTAAGCGTCCATTTTTTCACCGCACTTTGCCAGCCTCGTGGCGATTCGCTCGGACAACGTACGCAATTCCATGCGTGCCAGATTGCTGATCGGCTTGTAGGCCGCGGTATCGTCCGAGGTTTCCAGAATCAGATCGAGCAACCGCTGCATATGCTCGCGCTGCAAGTTGCGTCGCAGCGAAGAAATCATCGGCTTGCGGTCGTTGCGACCTTCAGGGCATTCCTCGTCCAATTCGGTCCAGACCGCCTTGTTGATCGTTTCGAGCAGTTCTGGAAGCGTCAACGTGTCCTGGTCCTCGGGCAACCGCAATTCGTTGTCGTAAACACGACGTAACGTCGTCGGGTTCATCAACCACGTCAAAGCAGAAGCCTGGACGCCGAGAATGCGGTCATGGATCGGCCAGGTTGCCTCGTTGGACATCGACGAACGGGACCCGCCGTCGAGCCATTTGTCGACGCTCATTCGTTCGAGCAATTTCGGAGTCAGCCCGTATGCCTCGTCGTTGAACGAGGATTCGATAACGTACTTCAGGGCCGCACGTTGTTGTTCAGCCGGCACGACTTCGACCGGCGGTCGGTCACCCGGGTCACCTTTCTTGTCACGGTTGACGAAGGCACCGCCGATCCAATTTGCCATCATGCTCGCGGAACGAGTTTGCAGGCTAAGGGTCAATTCGTAACCGCGTCGCGCCTTGGCCCAGCTATCGCCATCTTTGACAAATCGTTCAAGGATGCGATCGCGATAGAGCTTGATCAGCTTGGACTGTTCACGTGCGTAGTCGATTGGTTCCTTCGAGAAGTCATAGCGTCGGGCCAACGGATCGGGGCCTGATGTGTCCTCGTCGGTCGCGTACTGCAATTCCGGCTCGCTGCATCGCTTGAGGATTTCGGGCAGGCTGCTGTCGTCGAAGGTGTAGCCGTACTCGATTGCCCAAAAATCATACGGACCGATGTCGATCATGGCGTAATCGCCTTGAACTTCACCTGACTCGAACCGGTAGTTAATGGGTGTGTAGTCCATCACGGAGGATGTGATGGTCTTCTTCCCCTTGGTTTCGTTGCTGTTGATTTCATCGAGCGTCAACAGCGCCGAGGCCTTGAAATTATGCCGAAGTCCGAGGGTGTGTCCGACTTCGTGCGCAACCAGGTCGGCGAGCAAGGGTCCGACAAACCATTCCGGCATGCCATCGAGCAGATCGGGCTTGTCGGCCGATTTCGACTCTTTGTCCTTCGAGTCCTTCTCGTCGCCCTCTTTTTCTTCGCCCTCATCGGGCTCCTGGTCGTCCTTGTTTTCTTCATCGCCATCTTCGCCGTCGGCTTCCTCGTCATCCTTTTTCTTGTCCGCTTCCTCTTTTTCCTTCTTCTCTTTTTCGGCTTCTTCGTCGGCCAACAGGGTCAACGCCCAATTCATCCGGGTCAGTGCCAGATCGAGGCTGCGTCCGCTGGCCGCCATGCAAAGTCCGTTCTTCTGGCTGACCTTGCCGTAGAGGCCGTCGAATTCGTCATCGCCAATCAGCGCCGGATCGGCCTGGGCCATGGAAAAGCCAGCCATCGGACGTTGCGACTGGCGGGCAAATCGAGCGCGAAGGTAGTTGGCTTTCTCAGGGGGTGCCAGGCGAACGCGTGGGTCCCATCGGGGATGGTCACCGAGCCAGGCCAGCGTTTCGGGCGCCACGCCCTCCATCGCCAGCTTCGGCATCAGGTCTTCGAAGTTGTAGTTGAAGTGGCGAATCCATCCGTCGGTCAGGATGATGTCGGCGTCAAGAATCTCACCCGTCGAAGGATGAACACGGCTGGGGCCGATCGCCGTTC
Source organism: Rhodopirellula sp. (assembly GCA_024644085.1). GTDB lineage: Bacteria > Planctomycetota > Planctomycetia > Pirellulales > Pirellulaceae > Rubripirellula. The sequence continues at coordinate 11,202 of JAHELS010000059.1, read as the reverse complement.
CAACGTCGTTGTTCAGCCAACGAATGAAATTGTAACGGACATCCTCGGGGTCCTTTTCCATGTGCGCGCCGCTTTCGGCGTCTTGGTATTCGATCACGATTGCGTCGACCAGTCCGACTTTCTCGTAGGCCTTGTTCCAGTAATCGATGCCAGCCTTGATCCAGCGACGGTATCGGACCGGCGCGGTGTGTTCGACGTAGAAACGAATGGGTTCCTTGGGTGGGCTGAGTTGCAGCTTGGGATCGCGTTTTTGCAGATGCCACCGGTTGATGTATCGGACGCGAGTCTCGTCGTCCTCGTACTTGCTGAGGTCGGAGAACGAGGTCGTGAAGTAGCCGACTCGTTCATCCGCCGGGCGCGGCTTGAACCCGGAGTTGGTCGGCGGTACTTCGCTAAAGGAATAGTGAATCGTTTGCAGCCGTCCGCCGTTGCCGACAATCTCGAAGGCAACTTCGACATTCTCCGGAAAGACCTTGGCCGATTTCAACTGGCTGATTCGTGAATTGGTGACCCGTACCGAGCTGCCGAAAAAACGGGTCGCGTTGCCGACCAGCAACGAATCGAGATCCACCACGGGGCCGCCGGCCGGTCCCATTGCAACGATCGGGACATCCAACAGGACCTGGTCGGTAAAGAGTCGCTTGACCGATGCCTTGCTTTCAGCGTCGCCGGTGGCGCGAATGTCAAGATTGGGTGCGATCAATGCCAGGCGGTCATCATAGCGTCGCCACTGTACGACCCAATCGCCGCTTTGCAGGCCCGCGTAGCGGTCGCCGCTGCTGACCGTCAATGCGATGAAGTAACTCTTGCCGGCAAAGTTCTTCGGCAATTCGCCCAACAACTGGGCATCGCGGTCACGCTTCCAAAGGTTGAACAAACCCTTTGGGTTCTGTTGGTCGGTGACGTTGATCTTGGTGTAGCCCTCGGACACCTTTTCAAACGGTGGCAGTTCGCCATGAGCCGTGGAAAGGTGCGAAATCGAAAGGGCAACAAAAACTGTAACGATACAATGGGGGTATTTCATTCCGAGCACTCGGTCTACGAAGGAATTGGATCCTTGAAAGGGTAGGTCACAGCGACCTGGAAAATGCCCTGAAAGCCGAATCGAGGCCGAATCAGGGAAGTTCGCGGCGTCTCTGGTTCTTTCAACGCGCGCGGGAGGGGGCGAGTTCGCCAATATCTAACGTTTTATCCGATAAAGTCTACCCAATCCAAACAAACTTGGCCCATTAAGATTGGTTTCCTACCCGATTTGACGTGGGTGGCCGGCACCTCCCGCAACGGAAAAACCAGTACCGACGGTGACGAATTCGACGACATTGACGGTTTTTGCTGGGGGATCAACAATCGATCTGCCCCGTGGGACGTTGACCTGTGACTGATGCCCCGCGAGTGACCCGTTACCCAGTGATACAGTGACCCGGTACCCAGTGATAATCTGGCCGGCTCCCGCGACCCAACTGGCCTGCCCTGCGACCCAACTGGCCTGCCCTGCGACCCAACTGGCCTGCCCCAAAGCAACCTGGGCAGACCGCACGATCCACTCACGACCGCCGCTGAACCTTTTATCCCCGAGAATCCGCCGAATGAACCCGCTGCAACAGCAAGACCCGTCCGTTTGGGAGGCCATCCAGGCCGAAGCGGTCCGCCAACAGGACGGATTGGAGATGATCGCGAGTGAGAATTACACCAGCTTGGCCATCATGCAGGCCGCCGGCAGCGTGTTAACCAATAAGTACGCCGAGGGTTATCCCGGGCGACGTTATTACGGCGGTTGCGAGCATGTTGATGTCGTCGAGTCGTTGGCGATCCAGCGGGCTCGTGAACTGTTCGGGGCCGAAGCGGCGAATGTTCAACCGCACAGTGGTTCCCAGGCCAACACGGCGGTCTACATGAGCTGTCTCGAACCGGGTGACGACGTGCTCGGCTTGGACCTGGCCCAGGGTGGTCATTTGACCCACGGGATGAAACTGAACATCAGTGGTCGGCTTTACAACTTCCACAGTTACGGCGTGGACCGCGAGACTCATCGTCTCGACTTCGACCAGATCGCGTCGCTGGCCCGCGAGCACAAACCGAAGCTGATCGTGGCCGGGGCCAGCGCCTACCCGCGGGAAATTCCCCACGAGAAGTTCGCCGAGATCGCTCGCGAAGTCGGTGCCTTGTTGATGGTTGACATGGCCCATTACGCCGGGCTCGTCGCCGCCGGGATTCACAACAGCCCCGTGCCCTGTGCCGATTTTGTGACCACGACGACGCACAAAACACTTCGCGGTCCGCGGAGTGGATTGATTCTCTGCAAATCCGACCAGCTCAAGATGGTCAATCGAAACGTCTTTCCCGGTACCCAGGGCGGTCCGTTGATGCACGTCATCGCGGCCAAGGCGGTTTGCTTTGCCGAGGCGATGACACCGGAGTACAAGACATACGGCCACGCCGTCGTCGAGAATGCGAAAGTGCTTGCCGAGTCCCTGATCGCGTGCGGCTTGCCGCTTGTCAGCGGGGGAACCGACAATCACTTGATGCTGGTCGACGTCACCGCCGCGGGTCTGGGAGGCAAGAAAGCCGAAGCTGTTCTTGATCTATGCGGGATCACCGTCAACATGAACATGATTCCTTTCGATACTCGCAAACCAATGGATCCGTCAGGAATTCGAATCGGCACTCCGGCGCTGACAACGCGAGGGATGGGGACCGATGAGATGCAACAAATCGGCAAGTGGATTCACTCCGGGCTTGCATCTGCGGACGATGAAGCCCTGCACGCAAGAATTCGCTCGGACGTGCGTGAGATGTGCGAGCATTTTCCGGTACCGGCCGGACGCGTTGCCACCGCGCAGGAGGCGGTTTAGCTGCCGCGAGCGTCATCGATTACCAAACTCTTCATACCGCCGCATAGCAACCCATTCATGCACCGAATCTTGATCGCCGACGACAACGACGCCAATCGCGAATTGCTCGAGGTTCACCTTGTCAACGTTGATTGTGAGATCGAAACTTCCGTTGATGGACAGGACACACTCGACAAGGTCGCCTCGTTCAAGCCGGACCTCGTCCTGCTCGACGTGATGATGCCGAAGCTGAGCGGTTTCGAGGTCTGTAGACAAATCAAGGATGATCCGGAAAGCCGCCGTGTGATGGTGTTGATGGTGACAGCTCTGAACGAACTCGGCGACATCGAGCGGGCGGTTGCCGCCGGTACCGACGATTTCCTCAGCAAGCCGGTCAACAAGGTCGAGTTGCTCAAACGCGTCGAGAACATGCTCAAGCTAAAGGGAACCGAAGACGAACTCGAACGGCTGCGCCGCTATATCCAAGAAATGGAAGAGTCCGATTCGGGCGATCGTAACGATCATGACGACGAGTGAGCCCCGCCTCCGCTTTGCTACCGCTTGGACTGCACCGATTCGGCAAATTGGGTGATTCGCCCGCACAGTTCCCCTCGGCGATCTGTCGCTAGGGTGAAAAAGCTCGCCACAAAGTCTTTGCATCGCGAATCTCGCGACCCTACATTGGTGACTATCTATGCGCGATGTTTTTTGCGCGGACCTTGGGGGTTTGCTGCGAATTCGCCGACTTTTCTTCGAAGGAGTATGTGTAATGGCTGATTCATCCACGGTTTGGAGGAACCTCGCAATCTGTGGCCACGCATCGGCCGGCAAGACGACACTTGTCGATCGCTTGCTGGCCGCATCCGGGGCCGTGTCGGGGACGCCCGACGTCACAGACAAGACGAGCATCTGCGATTTTGATGAAGAAGAGAAAGCTCACGGCCACACGATTGAATCATCGGTGGTGAACCTGAGCCACGGCGACAAGAAATTCAATTTGATTGACACCCCCGGCTATTCCGATTTCATCGGCGGAATGATCGGTGCAATTTCCGCCGTTGACGGCGCGGTGGTTTGCGTCAACGTGCACGATGGAATCCAACTCAATTCACGCCGCGCGATGGCCGAAGCCGAGAAAGCCGGAATCGCGCGGATGATCGTTCTGACGAAGATGGACGATCCCCAAGCCGACTTTTCCTCGCTGATCGAAAAATGCCGCGGGCTTTGGGGCGGTTCAGTCGTTCCGATCCAGGTGCCGATTGGTCAAGGCGAAAAGTTCAGCGACGTCGAATGCGCAATCGATCTGCCCAGCGAAGCTCGCGGCGCGGTCGTCAATCTGGCCCATGCCCACGAACAGTTGGTCGAAAGACTCGTCGAGATGGACGAGACTTTGATGGAGCAGTATTTCGAGGGCACGATGCCCGATCCCGAAAGTCTCAAGCGGTTGCTCAAGCAGGGCGTTGCCAACGGGTCGGTGATTCCCGTGATGTGTGTCTCGGCGACCACGGGTGTGGGCGTCACCGAACTGCTCGAACTGCTGGCCGCGATTGCTCCGGCACCCGATGCAATCGAGCGCACGATCACCGACGTCGATGGCAACCCTGTCACGTTGGAACAGTCGGCCGACGCCCCGCTGGCCGCCCGCGTTTTCAAAGTCCGGGTCGATCCCTTCGTGCAAAAACTCAGCTTCGTGCGGATTTTCTCCGGCACCCTGGCCAAGGATCAATCGGTCCACGCCAGCGGAGTGCGAAAGGAAGTGAAGCTCAATCCGTTGCTTCGGATCCAGGGCGAGGGTACCGAGCAGATCGAATCGGCCGCAGCGGGCGAGATCATCGCGATCGCCAAAATGGACGATCTTCACGTCGGTTCGTCGCTCGGTGAGTACGAATTACCCCCGATCGCGTTCCCCGAACCGATGGTTGGTTTGGCGATCTCGCCCAGCAAACGCGGTGACGAAAACAAGTTGTCGGTCGCGATGCACAAGTTGACCGAAGAAGACCCCACGTTGAAGCTGTCGCGCGATCCGCAGACCAGCGAAATGGTGATGACCGGGACCAGCGAACTGCACCTGCAGATTCTTCGCGAGCGGCTCGCCCGTCGCGACAAGATCGAGGTCGCCACGCATGAACCGCGAATTCCCTACCGTGAAACCATTACCCAGTCCTCGGAGGGTTCGTATCGCCATAAGAAACAAAGTGGCGGGCGCGGACAGTTTGGTGAAGTGCACATTCGCATGCTCCCGCTGCCGCGCGGCACCGACATCGAATCGTTCGCCGTCAAGGATCGTTTTCCGTCGATGAAAACGTATCACCACCACCCCGAGTCGAACTTCCTGTGGGTCGACTCGATCGTGGGCGGTGTGATCCCCGGTAACTTCATGCCGGCGATCGAGAAGGGATTCCTCGAACGGATCGCGCAAGGTGTGATCGCGGGATACCCGATCCAGGACGTGGCGGTCGAAGTCCACTTTGGCAAGCATCACCCGGTCGACAGCAGCGAAGCCGCCTTCAAGACGGCCGGTTCAATGGCGTTTCGCAACATGTTCAATGAAGCCAAGCCGGCGTTGCTCGAACCGATTGTTCAGATGGAGATCACTGCGCCGGAGGAAAACGTCGGTGATATCTACAGCGACATGAGCAGCCGTGGCGGTCGTGTGCTCGGCAGCGATGCGATCGGTGGTGGCCTGCATTCGATCCAGTGCGAGGTCCCGCTGCGGAGTGTTGGCCATTATAGCCGCACGCTCTCGAGCGTCACGGCCGGTCAGGGCAGTTACACGCTGCAGTTCAGCCACTACGAAACGGTGCCCGGCGATGTGCAGCGTTCGTTGATGGACGCCGCCAAGAAGAGCGTCGAGGAAGAAGCGACGGCGTAAGGCCAACCTCGACATCGAAAAAAAGCAAGGTGCAGGGCAAGCCGTTACCAACGGTTTGCCCTCTTGTTTGCGCCGACCTGGTTGGCTGAGACCTGGTTGGCTGCCGCCTATTTGGCGGCGGCCTTGTCACCGCCGTGATCCGACTCCGCCAGCGGCTTGGGCGGGTTTGCCTTGTTGATCTCGAGGATCGTTTTCACGACATCGATCAATTGATCCAGTCGGAACGGTTTGAACAGGACGCACTTGGGATGCAATCCGTTTTGACGCGCTTTGACGATCGAGTGACCGGGGTCGTAGCCGAAACCGGTCATCAACACCATGGGAACGCGATCCATGATCTTGCCCAGTCGCAACATCAACTGGTAGCCGCTGTAATCGGGCAACCGGATGTCGCTGATGATCACATCGTAGACGCCGGCCCCGCCGCTGCCGCGGACCATCAATACCGCTTCGTCGCCCTTGTGCGCGGTTTCCACGATGCACCCGTACCGCTCGAGCAACTCGTGGGCGTCCTCGCGGACCTGGTCATCCGCATCGACGACGAGAATGCGTTTGCCGCGCAGCGAAGCATGTTGTGGCGATTGCACGCCCGCCGGTACCGCCTCGAGAGGCGTCATTTTCTGGCCGATCTGCTGGATCGTCTGCTTGATGTCGCGGGCATTGTGGAGAATGCGTCTGAGCCGGTCGACCACTTCGGGGCTGTGTCCGATGTAGCCCTCCATCACGTTGACCGCGTCGTTGAGGATCTCGTCGACCGGGAGAGCGACGGCACTGTGAATGGCGTCACAGCTTTGCTGGGCCGTGTTCGCTTTTTGAGCCACCAGCAACTCGAGCGTATTGAGCGCGAACGCGACGTCGCGTGCGAAGATTTCGAGAAACTGCAAGTCGCTGTCGCTGAATGCCGCTGATTCGGGGCTTTCAACGTTGATCGTTCCAAGGACCTGGTCGTGAAGAATCAGCGGCGCGGTGATCGAACTCTTGGAGTTCGTGGCACCCGGAATGAACAGTGGATCATTCTCGACGTCATGGCAAACGTAACTCATCCCGCTGGCTGCGACGTAGCCGGTGATCCCGTTGCCTTGCGGATGCGCGAAAAGTTGGCGGTCCGAAGCGTCCTGGTTAATTCCGACGCTCAGCAGCGGCACCAGGTTGCCGGTAGCATGTTCGAGCAGTCGAATTTCAATGACTTCGAAGTTCAAAAGGTCGCTGAGGTAATGCCGGATGTTTTCTTTCAACAAGTCGATTCTTTCGTCGACTTCCATCATGAAAATTTCGGTGGGACGCAGGTCGGCCAACTCACGACCGGCCTGGTGAATCGCCGCAAGCTTTTGCTGCTGCAGGATCTCGTCAGTGATGTCGCTGACGGTGACAATCAATTGCCGCGAATGGTTTGGATGGACGATCGGCGCCGCGTGGACCTGGTAGTAGCGATTGCCACTCGTCTGCAGCGTGCTTGTGCTCTCTTCGCTCGTCGCCAGCGCCGTGTGGAAGGGACAGAAGTCGGGTCCCATGATCTCGGGGTTGGAAAGCAACTCGTAGAAGTTCACACCCGCAAGCGAGTCGTCGCTTGAGCGTCCCGACCATTCGACCAACCGTCGATTGGCCCACAGCACCCGAATGTTGGCATCCAGCAGAGCGACACCTTCGGGCATGTCGCGAAGCATGATCCCGCTCTGCGCGATGCCCCGTAACTCACTCAACTCGGGGAACTGGTCGCGCGCGATCCAGACGCCGTCAACCATCGGTTCGTTCAACTCGTCCACCACCGCGATGGAGGTGTCAACGATGATCACATTCTCGCGCTGGACATCGGCAGGGAGCGTCCGCGGATCTCCCACGCAGATTAGTTTGCGTGGTCCACTTGTGGACTGCGTCGCCTGCGGCGATCGAGTCATCGATCTTCTCCCAGCACAACCGCCTCGAATGTTGTTTGGAACACAACGCGCCAAAGCCGGACAGTTTTCTTCCCGGACAACGACGCCTCAAGCAAGGGGCGTTGAATCATCCCGATCACGTTGAATCATACGGAACGGTCAACAATCTGTCACAGGTGGCACTGAATCGTCGATTCAGAGTCATCGGTCCTCCGGGTGCCCGCGGGCCCATCGGCTTCTGCATAGCATCGGCTTTCAGCGAGACAAACTTGCATCGACCTTTTCGCTTGCAAAGGCTGCTCTGGCGGAGCTTGGCGGGCGCGGGGGCTCACTCCCAAGGCAGAGTGAATACGCCCCCCTGCAGGAGGAAACTTGGGTGCTTGCCGCCGCGCGTTGACTTCCGTACACTTGCCAAGGAAATTTCCCCAGAAAAAGCGGGCTAATCAATTTGCCCTTTTTCCCCAGTTTGCGGGGGGCGGTTGTTGACATCCCTCGACCAACCTCTAAATTCTACCCCCGCTAGGCGGATGTCCACCTAGTTTGCGCAGCCGTTAAAAGTTTCCCTGTACTTCTTCTGTGGCCTCACACGCTGTGAGATGTCGTTTCCGGAGGGTTTTCTAGATGAGAGCACAAGTGTTTAAGAGTGTATTCGGACTTTGCGCGGCGTTTTTGTTCGCCGCCAATGTCCAAGCAGGATGTGGCAATTGTGGGGGCTGCGCGACAAGCAATCCCTGTGTTGCTTCGGGCGGCGGAGTCGTCCTTGGTAGTGGCGGCGGAGCCGTCATGAGTGATGCCGCCGGTGGCGGCGTGATCATGGGAGGGGCTGGTGGCGCCGCAGCAGGCTGCTATGAGACTCGGACCGTGATGCGAACGCAGTACGTGACGGAGACCCGAATGGTCCCCCAGACCACGTACCAGCGTCAGACGCAGACCCGTATGCGAACGGTCAATCGCCGCGTCGCGCGTGTCGAAACGCGTCAACAGACCTACACGGTCAATGTCCCCCAGGTTCAGACAAGGACCGAGTCTTACGACGTCCAAGTCTGTGTGCCTTACACCGAGGACGTCCCCTACACGGTCCAAGTGCCGGTGACGACCCAGGTCGAGCAGTCCTATCAAGTGACCGTGCCTTACACCGAAGAGGTCGAACAGACTTACACGGTGCAAGTGCCCAAGACCGAACAGGTCGAGCAGAAGTACACCGAATCGGTTCCTTATACCGAGCAGGAAACTTACACGGTCAGCGTCCCTTACACCGAGCAGGTGGAGCAGACGTACCAGGTTAGCGTTCCGAAGCAGATGACCCGCGAGGAAACTTACGACGTCACTGTTCCGTACACCGAGCAGGTTGAACAGAGCTACCAGGTTCAGGTTCCCGAAACCACGATGAAGACGGAAACCTACCAGGTCAGCGTCCCTTACACCGAATCGGTAACCCAGTCGTACTCGGTCCAGGTTCCCTACGAGGAAACCAAGACCCAGACGTACACCGTGAACGTGCCTTACACGGATCAGGTTGAGCAGACCTACACCGTCAGCGTCCCCTACACCGAACAGGTCGAACAGTCCTACTCGGTTCAGGTTCCTTACACCGAACAGGTCGAGCAGTCCTATACGGTTCAGGTTCCGGTCCAGCAGACTCAAACGGCGATGCGTAACGTTACCCGTTGCGTGCCCGTCACGACCATGCGAACGGTCACGAGTGACCAGGGCAGCTACCAAACGCAGGCTGTTGAAGTTGGTGCCGTCGGTGCCGCTTCGGGTGCTGGCTCCGGCCGCATTATTGGCGGTCGCATGCTCGGTGGCCGTCGCAGTGCCGGATCAGGTTGCGGCACGGCTGTTAGCGGCGGATGTGGCAACAGCTGCGGATGCAGCTGCTGCTGTTGCTGCCCGGCCACCAGCTGCGCAAGCGGTTGTGACTCGGGTTGTGGCGGTGCTGGTGCGATTGCCGGTGCCGGCGGAGTGGTTGTTGATGGTTCCGGTGCGATCGTCGGTGGCGGCGGTGCGGTAGCCTGTGCTCCGCAAATCGCTTATCGCCGTGTTTGGGTTCCCAACATGGTGACCCAGCAGGTTCCGACCACGACCTACCAGCGACAAACGACGCAGGTGCCTTACACCTACACCACGACGAGCTACCAGACGCAAACTCAAACGCGAACGGTTCCCGTCCAACGTTGTCGTACCGAAACTCGGACGCGAACGGTCAACGTGACCAAGTACCGCACCGAGCAGAAGAGTCGTATGGTTGCCGTGACCAAGATGCGGCCCGAAGAACGTACCCGTGACTACACGGTTACCAACTACCGTACGGAAACTCGCACTCGCGAAGTTCCGGTCCAAAAGGTCCGCGTGGAAGATCGCACTCGCGAAGTTCCCGTGACGACGATGAAGACCGAAACCCGCACGCGGACCGTCCCGGTCACCAAGACCAAAACCGAGTCACGAACTCGCTCCATTCCTTACACGGAAATGGCAGTCGAGGATCGTTCCCGGATGATCACCGTGACCAAGACCCGTCAGGAAGATCGGACTCGTGACGTTACGAAGTACCGTCAGGAAGAAAAGACCCGCACCGTGCCGGTTACCCGAATGGTCAGCGAAACCAGAACCCGCAAGGTTCCGATTACCAAGACCCGCGTGGAAACCCGCACTCGCACGGTTCCCCAGACGACCTACAACACTGAGACCCGGACCCGTACGGTCAACCGTACGCGAATGGAAACTCAGCAACGTACCCGTCAGGTCAACTTCACCGTGAACGTTCCCGAAACTCGTACCCGAAACTACAACGTGACCGTTTACGATAACGTCACCGAGCAGGTTCCGGAGACCTACACCGAGTGCGTTCCCGTGACCACCATGCGTGAAGTCCAAGTGCGTGTTCCACAGCAGGTGCCCACGACCATCACCGTGCCCATCGGTGGCGCGTCGGTCGGCGGCAGCAGCCGAGGGATCTTCCGCGGTGGCCGAATCATCGGTGGCGGTGGTGGCGTCAGCACCGGAGCGGGTTGCGTCGACTGTAGCGGCACCGGTGGTGCTGTGATCAGCCAAGGCGTCATCCAGGCAGCACCGATCGCAACAGGTGCCGGTTGCACCAACTGCAACTAGTTGCTCCTCGAAACACACGCGCCGAGTTCGCTCGGCGCGAGTGATCCAACATGACCCCGGAGAGCGATGCTCTCCGGGGTTTTTTTGTGTACGCATTCATCGATCCGACCCCCTCGCGTGTTACACGCAAGTGTGCAGATTTCGATGGAGACGGAAAAGCCGATCAAGCTCGGTTGGTTTTCGGACCTGCGGGCCGTTTTTTGCGATCTGTGTGTAACAACGAGATCGGACCCCGGTGGCTGGCTGTGGGCGAACGATTCCGGCATGATGGAGCCACCCCCCACGCCCAGGAAACGACCCCGAGGTCAATCGGTCGCCGCTCGCTCAGGAGTTCGTTTTGCAACACGTCGATGTGAAAGTTCATGGCAACATCGCCACGATCCTGATGGATCGTCCGGCAGTTCGAAATGCTTTGAATCCTCAGTTGCTCGAGGATTTGTCGATGGCATTTTCCGATGTCCACCAGGAAAAGCGAGTGCATGCGGTCGTGCTTGCCGGTTCCGGTGAACACTTTTGT
>JAHELS010000264.1 GCA_024644085.1 Rhodopirellula sp. | reverse complement strand
ACCCCAGGGTCGTATCCTTCTTCGCCCTCGATTGCGAGTGATGCGATGACGACGTGATCGTGAAAGCCCCGCCAATTGGTCGAGTTTTCGGCATCGATCTGACCTGTTCCCAGCGGATGCCGCCACTGTGTCATCCGCGAAAGAAGCTTTCTGACCGGCACGCGCTGCTGCGGCGTCATGCTGTCGTGCAGCCAATCGTAGGCCAAACCGAGTGCTCCGCTGGCGTCATGCGTCAATTCGTTGGGATACTCAGGGCGATAGAAACGGTAATGATGTTTTGCCAGGTTTGAGACCGCGGCCGCAAGCATTCGAAGAGTCGTTTCATCCTCGTCAATGAGGGCTATGAATGCGGCGCCCTGGAGATGGCCGTAGATTCCGCCGTGTCCGCGGATACCGTTGTAAACGTCGCTGACCGCGTTGACGTGCGGGCGAATGTTGACATCATCTTTCCCGACTGCAAGGTCGGCGATGCACCGCCCGATCGTCGACTTCGGATTGAGAATCCCTTTGGCGTACACCTCCCTAAGGTTCGCCAGGCCACGCATTGCATGCGGATTTGCCCTCGCGGACTGACGAAGTTCCGGCAAATCAGCTTGCGTGAACAGAATACGCGGATGTTCCCCCGGGGGCGGCGCCGGTGAAAACTCGCGAGTCGCCGGAGCATCGCTTTCGTAGAACACTACCTCGACCTCGTCACGTCCTCCCCGGCGCAGGTCGCTCTCGGCGATGACGCGAAAAACGTAGTGACAATAGTTTGGGTTGTGGACCCGGGCTCGGTCGATCGGCCCAAAGTGAACTTCGGTTGTGGCATCTTCCGGGGTGGTGAACCGGACATCGCTCGGGCCGGAAACCAGCCGCCAGTAAAAACGGGTGGAGGGTTCGTCCGACGTGGCTTGCAGGCGAATGGATTTGATTGGCAGCTGGTAAATTTGATCCTTGCCGGCATCGACTGTCATCGCGTTCTTTGCAACGACGGTCAAATCCGCGCCCGTTGGTCCGGTGAACAGGTATCCGACCTCGTCGTGAGTCAACTCACGATCAAAGACAATGGCGTCGTCGATACACCCTTCGTACGCGTAGTTATTGCTCGGTCCCCGTGCGCCCCAGTAGTGCGTTTTCGATGCACCATTGAGATCAAAGCTCTCTGTGAAGGCATGGCTAACCGTCGCGTCCAACTTGCCGTCGATGTACAGATTGAGGTTCTCGGACGGCGACCGGTAATCGATCGTCAAAGCTGCGTGATGCCAAACCCCGTCCATCAAATGGCCGGTTTGGCGGCGCTGCGCCTTGATGGCCGCCTTCGCGATACTGATCCCCAGACCAGCTTTGTCGGTGCCCCAGTGATCGGCGACCACGTCGATATTCGCGAATAGCGCGAGCCGATTGTTGCTGCGGACGTAGGTTTCATCTTTGAACCAGAAACTGACGCTCATGCCGTCGGCGCGGTCGAGACGTCCAAGCTCCGCCACATTGAAGCGGTTGATGACTCGAATGCACCTGGGTGACTTCGAGAAATCATATGCGTATCCGGTAAATGGCCGCGCCCCGCGAACGAACTCAGGCAACGCTCCCTCGGACTGGTCCATATACGCGCCAGTATTCCCGGTCATCTCGACGACTCCACCGGGTTCATTTGTCGCCGGAACGTCCATGCCGATCAGGTAGAGCGGATCGAGCTTGAGCGCGTAATGCGCATTCACACTCTTACCAACAAGTACCTGCACGGTGTCGTCACCGGACGTCCCCTCGTACTCGGCCGAGAGTTTCAGCTCATAGAGTCCTTCTGTTTGAAATATTGCATCCGTGATTGGACTTTGCGGAGTCCCGAACTGCACCGCGGACGGCCCGGTAACTTTCGTCCATCGACAGTCCACCTGTTCCAAATCTTCGACGCCCGGTACACGGACCTGCCCAACCAGGCGTAACGTCGCATCGGCCGATTCAAGATGAACTGCATCGCCCGCCACGACGACGGGTGGAGCCGACGGGTGCACGACTACATCAAGCGTTTGATCTGGATTGCCCTCAATTTGCAATCGCAGTTTGTAATTGCACGGTTCCTCGACCCGCCGCCTTCGACCAGAGTACCGGCACGCCGATTGGCGTCACCGCATGCAGCTTTACAGGACGCTGGCCGTAAGCCACTCGCGGGGGTCCGATCCAAACCGGACCGTTTAAAATCTCCATGATTTCGCGCGCAGCCAGCGGTCGATTGAAGATGGCGACATCGTCGAGCACACAATGGCACGGGTGACCTCCCGATGACCGGGCTCCAATCTTGATCGTGTCTCGTTCGCGAAGCTTCTGAGATCTGTCGAAAACCACATCGGAAAACCCATTCAGTGTGCCATCGATGTACACCACAAGGTTTTCATTTCTCTTTTCAAAGTCTGCGACGACCGCGACGTGATGCCACGCGTCATCGGTGAGCTTCCCGCGCGACTGTTGCGTGCGGACGTTGTTACCCAGCAGAAATAAACTCAGCGAGCCGCTTGCGTCCGCTGCAAGATCCATCAAGTTGCCGGCACCCATCACGCGTTGGTTCCCGGGCCGGATGTTGTCGTCCGTCTTGATCCAGAAGCAAACGGTCAAACCGGTCGTCTTCTCAATGTCGCCTGATTCGAACAGTGCACCCGAGGGCGGGTACTGGAGAAAGCCGCCGACATTTCGAAAGTCAACCGCCTTGCTGGTAAACGGCCGGGCACCGTCAATCAGTTGAGGCACCCCCAAGTCACGATGCCCAAGCCGGCTCTCTGCTTCGTCCGTCTCCTCCCCCGGTAGCGCGTCCAACGGGTAGATCGCCACAGGTCGATACCGATCCAGATAATGCGCGGCCGTGACCCGATCCGCGACTTGGACGCATAATAAAAACAGGGCGACGCGTTTTAGAGTTTGAAAGCGCACGGAATTGTCTTGCCGGGGCAGCACTGCGGAGTGATTCGTTCTCGAATTGGACACCTGCCAATCTAAGTTAACCCACCCCCGATGTCCGCGGTGTCATGACCCCGGCTCATCCGATCGCGATTCCCCAGCGAACCCGTCGAAGTTTGCTCGGACGCGGGACAATTGCCATTTTCAATTCGGTGCGCGGCATCGACGGGTGATAAAATACCATTGGCTCCAATCCACCCCGAGAAAGGTAGAAATCGACATGTGCATCTCAAGTAAGCCTTGGATCGCCGCAGTCGCATTCGTTGTCGTCCTGTGGTCCTCGCTTTTCGACGACACCTCCTATGGCCAGACTCAGCAGGTTTCTGAAACGGAGGAACCGAGACAACTTTCTCCCGACGATATTCGAGATGAATTTGCAGCGCTGAAAAAGGAGGACGTCGCCTGGCGAAAGATCCCGTGGAAGACTTGCCTGTTAGATGGATTGAATGCCTCGCAGCAGCAACAAAAGCCGATACTGCTGTGGATCTTCATTGACCGGCCGATCGATGACGAGCGCTGTTGAGTGTTCGCTGGAGCCGCCCGTGAGGCGGTATTCTCGAATCCGAAAGTGGTGCAACGCATTCAGGACGAGTTCGTTCCCGTCGCCCTGAAAGCGGCACTGGTCAACAATCCGCCGCCCGGCCTCGAAGGCGACTTGTATTCCGAGATCGCGCGGTCCAAGCCGGCTCCCCAGGGAATCTGCACGGCGAACTCATCCGGCAAAGTGCTTTCATGGGCCCTTTCGTTCGATGATGAAGCAAGCATCTTGCGTTTCCTCGACCACGTCGCCGATCGTTTCCACCATGAGTCAAGTCCAGGCGATGGAGTGGTGGCGGAACGCTTCATGAAGTTCCCCAGCGTTAAGTTGTCGGACGTACCGGATAATCTTGTCACGAACGAGATCCCGGCAGAGCATTCCGCAGATGACCGCTGCTTGGGTATTCCTTCGGTGGAAGCCGGTACGCTCGTCGGACGTATCATCGGCCGGGCGCTTGATGATCAAGGAGTGCCCGTTGCCGACACACTTCGACAGGAGCATTACATGGAAGCCCGGTTCGAAGTGCCGGTCTCGATTCAAAACCAATTCGTGGCGGCCGCCAAAGCTGATGGCCAGGTCTCGTTTGATCTTCCCGACGAATTTGTCAGATCACTGATCAGCCACGCTTTTCTCGGACAACTGGACGTGAACCCGCTTGGCGTTGTGCCCGGTAGCCGTAACAAAAAAGGCACTTGGAATTTCACTGGTCGCCGTGTCGCATCCGAGCTGCCGGGGATAACCAGAGTCCGAATCTCCGGAACTTCCGACGTCGAGGGCGGCCCGGACGAGCGGGGACAACGCACCGACGGACGCTTTTGGGAACACCGAGTCACGCTCGATTGGCAAGGCTTCGTCGATATCAAGGAGGGTCGCATTACAGAAATTGGTTTAACCGCCCACGGTGATGAACACCTTCGCTGGGGCAATGCTCGCTTCCGGATGACGTCCGAATCCGATGTCCAGCACTTGATGGCGGGGCATCCGATCGATCTCGACTGCAGCGTTCGATATGCCATGCTCGCTGCGCCGGCACCGGCCGAAGAAGTTGCGGAAGCGGGAACCGATCGCCGCGAGGACATCGGCCCGGACGACCATCGCAGACTTCAGGTCAAGATGCGCCGACTGCAGGAATCGATGAAACGAGGAATCCCATCCGACACGAGCCAGTCCGAGATCATGCAGCGTATGAAGAGACTCGACGCATTGATTCGAGCAAGAGACATCCGCAAGGCGGAGTTCGAAATCGATGAGATTCTAGAGTTGCTCGATAAATAGAATTCACAGCACCGAATCGAAAACATCGTGCCCGCACCACGCCGCTCGTCAATCGATCGTTTACTGCTGGCCGGTGGCGTGCAATTCTCGTTCGAGTTTGCTTTGCGCGGTATAGCGGAGTACTTTCGGGGCGCCGACACCTCGCGCAACGGTGAGTTTCTTTTTCCATGCCGTCTTCATCTCCGCGAGGACTTCCTCATGGGCAACATCATCAATCACGTTGTGCAATTCATTCGGGTCGCGTCGCATGTCGTATAGTTCTTCGTAGACTGGTGCTTCGCCGGCCAACGATGACTCGACGAATTGACGGTACACCGCGAGCTGAGAATCGCCGACGTAGTACAGGATCTTGTTCACGGGAATCCCCAATTCCTTAGCCACACTGATTTTCAACGAGGCAGGAACATTCTCGTTCTTGTAATAACGAATGTATTTCCAATCCTTGTTCTGCACCGCCTCAATGCGCGGATTGCCAAAATGGGTGGACCAAAGATTCTCGGTAAAGATATAGTCGTGAACGGCATCTTCGCTGCCTCCGATCAGCGAGCGGATACTCTTTCCCTGGCAGGTTTCCGGCAGATCGATGCCGGCGTAGTCGAGCATCGTCGATGCGATGTCGATACTTTGTGCGAATTGGTCACAACGACGCCCGCGAGATTGTGGCGGAGAAGCAGGATCAAACACGAGCAGCGGCACGTGCGTGGTTTTTTCGTAACAAAGCGCCTTTCCACCAAGTCCCTGTTCACCCATGAACAGACCATGGTCCGAGGTGAAGATGATGATGGTGTTCCGGTCGGCTCCGATCCTCCTTAGTTTCTCACGAACCTGACCAACCATACGATCGATACCTGTCATCGCCTGCATTTGTCGCGTCGTTCGCTCGATCGTCGACTCAGGCTGGTCAACGTAGTTGTAGCCGACCTGGCGTTGCTCGACCCGCAGCACATCAGGCGGCAATTTCGGCGACTCGATATCATTTTTCGCGACGTAGTTTTTCGGCAACGGGACCTTTTGATTGCGATAAAGCGTCCTGTAAATCTCGTCGTCCGTCTCCCGCATTTGCATCGTCGATGTTCCCGCTCCATGCGGCAAGTTAAAGCAAACGCTCAAACAAAACGGCTTGTCCGACGGGCGCGAATCGAGGAAGCGAAGTGCGCCGTCCAAGCGGTGTTCGTTGGACAGGAAGTCATCGACACTTTCACGGACAATCTCGACTTGGGTATCCGCCTTCGCACCTTGGAAGATGTCATGCACGTCCTTGGGATAGAACCGAATGTGGCCATGGCCTGCGTAGAAATAGTCGAATGACTCTTCCATCAACCCGCTTTCGTAACCACCTTCGCCGATTGGAGCGTGGTTCTTGCCGACGTACCCGGTGTAGTAGCCGTTGCGACGCATCACGACGGGATAGGCATTCTCCCACGCTTGCGGTGACACACTGGTGCCCGAGTTGAAGTTCACGCCGTGCTTCCGCTCGAACTGACCAAGCAGGATCGAAATCCTGCTCGGCGTGCAGATCGCGCTGGTGATATACGCCCGATCAAAAAAAACGCCGTCGCGAGCGAGACTGTCGATGTGCGGCGTTCTTGTCATCTCGTTGCCATCGCATCCCATCATGCCATAGGACTGATCATCCGTGAGGATGAACAGAAAATTTGGAGGCTCAGCGGCAACCACATCGCTTGCCTGGCACCACGCGATCAAAAGAGAGGAGCACAGAGCGATAATGAGAGGGCGTCTGTGTGCGATCATCTTGAGAACTTGTTGATGGCTGGGTCGCGTTGGTCAGTGTAATTAAGCACAGACTATCGCTTGGGAGACAAATGGATTTGGCGCACGTCCATCAAGGCGACATCGTCGATCTTGGCCGCTTCGATTTTCAAGGTGTACTGACCAGGCTCCTCCGATGTCAGCGTCCCCGCGTGTCGCCAGCGAAAATTTTGAAAATGCCCCGTGACCTCGACCTGAAATTCAAAAGTACTAACGACGTCATCGCCGGCCAACAGCGATACTCGCGCCGCACCACCACCTTTGTCACCGGCGCCCTGTAGCAGACCGACGTTAAACGTCCCCGGATTCGAGATAACGACGGGCCATGACACGCTGTCGGACGCGACCGCCCAATAGCCAATCGTGTTCTTGTGCGGCTGAGGCTCGAATCGCAGTTTCTCGCCCGCGGTTCGACCCTGTGAACAATGCAACGTCAGCGTTCCATCGCCTGCCTGCTCAATCGGCTTGGCTTCGCTGGGAAGGGCCGGAAACGAATCAAATTCAAGGACGATGTGCGACGCGGGTGCGTCACCCTGGAATCGCAGCTCCCAATATTCGATTTCCGGGTGCACGATGATCGTCTTGTCCGGCATGCCATCGAAATACGCTGCCCGCAAACTGGCGCATACGCGTGGAATTCGCGTGGTGCCGGACGCGGCGACTGGAACTCGCCAAGCGTTGCCTTCTCGTGCCGCGAGCAATCCCACATCAACGGTCGTCTCTTGCGCGAGGCCGTGCGAGGCGATAACGAAACAAAGTCCCAGCATCAGGGTGGTTAACAATCGCCGGCCAAAAACCATGTCAGTACCTCGAAGGATGGATTGCCGCATTCTGGATCACTGGATCACTGGATCACCAATCTTTCTCGCGTCCAATCAGCCGACTGCCTGCTTGACCACGTGGCCGTGGACGTCGGTCAGCCGAAAGTGACGCCCCTGATATTTGAATGTCAATCGCTCGTGGTCGATTCCCAATAGATGCAGAATCGTAGCGTGAAAATCATGGATGTGAACGCCGCCATCGACGACGTTGTAACTGTATTCATCCGTTTCGCCATGCGTATTGCCCGCGTTGACTCCGCCGCCGGCCATCCACATGGTGAAACAACGCGGGTGATGGTCACGGCCGAAGTTGTCGCCTTCGATTTTTCCCTGACAGTAACTCGTGCGCCCGAATTCTCCGCCCCAGATCACGAGTGTGTCGTCTA
>JAHELS010000263.1 GCA_024644085.1 Rhodopirellula sp. | reverse complement strand
CGGATGGGAGGGATGGCAGCGCTGTGATCCCTTCGGGATCGGGATTCGTGTGTCGGCTAGGAATCCGGTGGTGTCGCTGCGCTCAACCACCGGCTAATGGCTGGAAACCGCTCCGCGGTAAAAAGGAAACCGGTAGTGTCGCTGCGCGCCAACCACCGGCTAATGGCTGAGAACCGCTCCGCGGTAACGGCGAATTCTTCGTCCCGGAGGGACTTCAGCCATTAGCCGGTGGTAAGCGCAGCGCCACCACCGGAGAATGAAGCCCTCACTCGATTTATCCCGAAGGGATGACAGCGCTGTGATCCCTTCGGGATCAGGACTCGTGTTTCGCTGTAGACCGGTGGTGTCGCTGCGCTCAACCACCGGCTAATGGCTGAGAACCGCTCCGCGGTAAAGAAGGGAAAATGACAGCGCTGCGATCCCTTCGGGATCGGGACTCGTGTGCTGTCCCGTTTCCGGTGATGGCGCTGCGCTCAACCGCCGGCTAATGGCTGAGAACCGCTCCGCGGTAAAAAGGGAACCGGTAGTGTCGCTGCGCGCCAACCACCGGCCAATCGCTGGAAACCGCTTCGCGGTAAGGGCGAATTCTTCGTCCCGGAGGGACTCAAGCCATTAGCCGGTGGTAAGCGCAGCGCCACCACCGGAGAATAATGCCCTCACTCGATTTATCCCGAAGGGATGACAGCATTCAAGTTGGGGCGCGCAAATGTCGACTTACCTGAGCCTCCATTACCACGTTGTGTTCAGTACGAAGAACCGCCGACCACTGATCGACGATCGGTGGAAAGATCGTCTCCACGAGTACCTTGGTGGAACGATCAACGGGCTCGGCGGTCAATCCCAGTGTGTGGGAGGCGTAGCGGATCACGTCCATGTCTTATTCGGCTTGAAAGCCACGCATTGCCTGGCCGATTTCATGCGTGAGTTCAAGAAGGCGGGATCGATCTGGGTGCACGATGAAATCGGCGATTCGCGATTCGCGTGGCAGGAAGGCTATTCCGCCTTCACCGTCAGCGCGACGTCACGCGACGCCGTCCGGAATTACATCGCGAACCAGGAGCAACATCACCATCGAAAAACGTTTCGCGAAGAGTTGGTAGAGTTGTTAGACAAGGCAGGCGTCGAGTACGACCCCAAGTTCCTGCGATGACGGAGCTGTGATCCCTTCGGGATCAGGATTTACGCGAGGGCCGTGTATCCGGTGGTGTCGCTGCGCTCAACCACCGGCTAATGGCTGAGAACCGCTTCGCGGTAAAGAGGAACGTGGTGGTGTCGCTGCGCTCAATCACCGGCTAATGGCTGAAAACCGCTTCGCGGTAAAGACGGGAACGCGTTCGCGCTCGCAATTCTGATCCCGAAGGGATCAAAGCGATTAGCCGGTGGTAAGCGCAGCGCCACCACCGGAATGCGGCGCGATGCATAATCGCTCATCCCGCAGGGATGACAGCGCTGTGATCCCTCCGGGATCAGGGTTCCCGTTCTGTTCCGGAAACCGGTGGTGTCGCTGCGCTCAACCACTGGCTAATGGCTGAGAACCGCTTCGCGATAAAGACAGGAACGCGTTCGCGCTCGCAGTTCTGATCCCGCAGGGATCAAAGCGATTAGCCGGTGGTAAGCGCAGCGCCACCACCGGAATGCGGCGCGATGCATAATCGCTCATCCCGCAGGGATGACAGCGCTGTGATCCCTCCGGGATCAGGGTTCCCGTTCTGTTCCGGAAACCGGTGGTGTCGCTGCGCTCAACCACCGGCTAATGGCTGAGAACCGCGTCGCGGTAAAGACAGGAACGCGTTCGCGCTCGCAATTCTGATCCCGCAGGGATCAAAGCGATTAGCCGGTGGTCGCGCAGCGCACCACCGGAATGCGGCGCGATGCATAATCGCTCATCCCGCAGGGATGACAGCGCTGTGATCCCTCCGGGATCAGGGTTCCCGTTTTGTTCCGGAAACCGGTGGTGTCGCTGCGCTCAACCACCGGCTAATGGCTGACAACCGCGTCGCGGTAAAGAGGAACGTGGTGGTGTCGCTGCGCTCAACCACCGGCTAATGGCTGACAACCGCTTCGCGGTAAAGAGGAACGTGGTGGTGTCGCTGCGCTCAACCACCGGCTAATGGCTGAGAACCGCTTCGCGGTAAAGAGGAACGTGGTGGTGTCGCTGCGCTCAACCACTGGCTAATGGCTGAGAACCGCTTCGCGGTAAAAGACGCGAACTAGTCGATGTCGTAGCCCGTCAGAGATTGGGCTGGACCTCGCAGGCGGCGTTCGAGTTCGAGAATTCGTTCACCGCACCTCAGCCGCGCGAGCAACTCGTTGATCTTGATCGGCTTTTGAACGTAGTCGTCCGCTCCGGCGTCGAGGCCATCGACGACGTCAAACACTCTTTCGTGGGCGGTCATCAGAATGAAATAGATGTAATTCGGCAGCTCGTGTTCCCGTACCCATTTGCACAATTCCGCGCCGTCCATGTTTGGCATCTGCCAATCGCTGACGATGTAATCGGGTGGGTTCGAGTCGATTTCCCAGCATGCCTCGGATGCATCGCTGCAGAGCCGCACTTGATAGCCCGCGCGCTCAAGTGTGACCTTCAAATAGCGACGGATCGAATCGGCATCATCGACGACCAATACGTCACGTAAATTTTCGGTGGACATACTTCTGTTCCTGCTTCTTAAAACTAAGCGGGGCTATACCGTTTGTTCAATCAAATCGAGACTTTCCGCCTCGCCATTCTCGGCGTCGATGCATTCGTCGCGTACTCGAACGACTTCATCTTTTCGAGCCATGAATGCATCGAGCACTCGTGGATCAAAATGTTTTCCCCGTCCATCCTCGATGATTCTGAAACACTTCTCGAGCGGGAAGGGATCTTTGTAAGGTCTCTTGCTGCTGAGGGCATCGAAGACATCGGCCACAGCAACGATCCGGCCCTCGATCGGGATTTCTTTTCCCTTGAGTCCTCGTGGATACCCGCTGCCATCCCATTTTTCGTGATGCGTCTGGGCAATGACCGCGGCCATTTTCAGTACCGGAGAGGTCGTCGACCTCATGATCCGCATTCCCAGGGATGTGTGCTCTCGCATCGCTTCGGCGTCCGACGCGATGATCCGACGTCCGATCCCGCAGTGGGTTTGCATCAGCGTGTATTCGTCATCTTCGAGCCCGCATGGCTTGTGAAGAATGGCGTCGGGAATCCCAATCTTGCCGACATCATGCAACTGAGCTGCCTGTTCGATCAAGTCGACCGCTGGCTTGGGGAACTTCAACTGGTCGGCGACGATTGCCGAATACCGCCCGACGCGGGTGACGTGTTGACCGGTGTCATCATCGCGGTATTCCGCGGCTCGGGCCAAACACAGAATCGCTTCCTGGCGTGATCGCAGCAGTTCCTGAGTACGAATCTCAACTTGCTGCTCGAGACGCTCGCTGTAGTCGGCCAGGTGATCCTGCAACGTCTTGACGTTGAGCACATTCTCGAGCCGCAGCAGCAGTTCGCTTGGATCGACCGGCTTGGCGAGAAAGTCGGATGCTCCCAACCGCAATGCCTTTAGTTTGGTGGCACCGTCGGTGGAGGCAGTCACAACGATCGACGGGATTTTTCGCAGTATCTTGTCGCCACGCATCTCCTGTAGGATCTGCAGCCCATCGTATTTCGGCATGTTGATGTCGAGCAACAGCACGTCGGGGCGGTGTTGGCGAAGCATGTCGATCGCCGAGCATGAATCGGTCGTCGTGACAAAATTCCCGAAGCCTTCGTCCTCGAGATACGATTGGATCAAGTCGATCGTGGTGCTCTCGTCATCGACAATCATGACGTAGGCATCCCGTGGTGCCCGTTGTTCACCCTGGTCCTTGGGACCCGCGGATTGCCGGGAAGTCGTGCGAGTCTGAACGAATTCACCGCCGGGCGCAGCGGTTGTACCCACCATGTTCGCAAGGTTGTCCAAGTCGATTTCGTTCACGTTTTTCTCGCTCGTGCAATAGGATCAGACGACGCCCCGGTCGGAGACGTACGCTCCTCGATCCACTTAAACCGTAGAACATTGTTTCCGTGCGGTATGGATCACAAGCGCAACAGACGCCGAGTTTTGACAACATCGTGCGGTTGTGCCGATTATTCGGCGCAGTCGCCGCTATCAGGGGGCCGCGTTTGCCGCCCAAAGACGTAGTTTTGGGCTCGATATTCCCCGATAGGTCGATCAGCGGTTCGGAGTGAGACGTTCACGCGATACGATCCGCCGTCGCCGCAGAAGGCTAGGCACTGTCCCGTAAATGATGAAAGGCGAATTGGTGAGCCGACGACGCTTGCGGCGGCCGCAATTCTGAATTGTTGTCAACGGAAGGCCCGACGCTAGCGCGTTCGGCTCACATTTGCGGGACAGTGCCTAGAATGCGTCGCGCGAGGACCAACCTTCATACCAATGCGGATAGTTGGTTTTTTCGCGCGGCACTTCGGCGTCGAAACCGGATCCTGACTCCTGCGGCCGGTAGCTTACGAGGTTTTCAAGCGTTTTCGATCGCTGAATACGAACCTGACGCCGAACGGGATCACGACGACGAGAGCGACGAGGATCGAAATCGCGGCGATCATGACCGAGATGACCCCGCCTGATTCGTTTGTTGCCGATGCGGCGCTGGCGGGTTGCTCGCGATACCGCTTCCGGTATTCCGCGTCGACATCCTTCCCCTCGGCGATCCATTGTTTCTCGTTTGCCTCCAATTCCTTGTACCACGCGTCAGCATCGCGTTGTTCTTTCTCGAACTCGGCCTTGACCTGCGCCAACGACATCTGGGTCGTCGATCTCGGCCTTTGTGTTTGCATGTCGATCGCGGCCCGGGCCAGCTTTTCGTACTGGGCTTTTTGCAGCGGATCCGTGGTTCCGGCGGCCAACGAGATGTAACTACGTGCGGCGAGTTGTTTCGCGTCTTCTTGTGGGTGATACGTTTCGGTTAGAAGTTGCCCGAGGACCTCTCGAAGTACAGGGTGCTGGTGATCTGAGAATCGCATCATTCCCAATACGCCGTCGATCGCGGCCTGTCGGTCTGTGACCTCAAGCCGCGGAACATTGCCTGCGTCGTTCGCGTCGTACAGCTGGCTGCTGAGAAACTCGGGGAAAGTCAGTCGGCGTTCACCTGTGACGAGCGGAAACTCGATCTGGCCATCAGGAAACAATTCCATCAAGTACAAAACCAGGAATCTTTGATACTTTTCGCGTCCAAAATGGGCGTCGGGATTGACCTCGATCGCGCGATCGATCATCGCGAGACCTTCCTTCCATTGCCCGTCGTGGATCAGAAACGTTCCCAGATTGGCAAGGGTCTCGTACCGATCAGGGTTCCGCTCGAGTTGCTCGCGGGCAACAGCGATCGCTTCGGCATGTTGGCCGAGCTTTTCGTAGGAAACGGCGAGGTCATCGAGCAACGCGTCGTTGGTCGGCTCGTCTTCCAACTTCCTTTTTCGGTCCTCGAGCCTCCAAGCGTAATAGTCGGGCGAGTGCCGCAGAAACTTGCCTGTGATCAGTTCCAGCGTGCCGGGAAACCTCGCTCGTTCCTGCTCGAGCGTTTCGGAGTCCCATAAGCATGCCGCCAATGGTTGAACAAAGGCGATTGCCGCAAGCATGAAGAACAAGCATCTTCGCGTCACGGGAGGCTCCTTCGGGGAATGATTCAATTACCGGCCGGGACCCGTTTGAGTCATCGACTGGGCGAGCGGTTACATTGACCAACGGACAATGCCACAATTACCTTGCGTATCATAGACGATTCGCAACGAATCCGGACCTGAAACCTTGCCGACTCGATCCAGGTGATCGTTTGCTTCGCCAGCGGGATTCGCCACGAAAACAGATTCTCGAAACAATATTGCACTCATCATAAAATGGGCTGCGGAGGGTAATTCAAGACCATGATTCGAATTCGTATTGTTGTTGTATCGTTGTCTTTGTTGCTGGCGTTTCTTGTTCTTGCGCAGGACTTACGCGCCGCCGACGATCCTCGTGTGTTGCGTGCTGGTGCTGCCACAGCCGATATCACTCCGCCGCTTGGGGAAATCGTGGTCGGAGGATTTGCGCCGTTTCCAGCGGATCGAGTTCACGATCCGCTGCACGCACGGTGTCTCGTGCTGGATGACGGTCAAGAAAAGATCGCATTCGTGATTTGCGATAACCTCGGCATCCAACGCGAAGTGTTGGACGAGGCGCGAGCATTGATTTCGGATGAAACCGGATTCCCGATCGAGAATATCCTGATGTCGGCGACGCACACGCACTCGGGTACCAGGGCCCGGATGCCGAAGTTTCGACCAATCGTCGTTCGTGGAATCGCTGATTCGGTCAGCGATGCCTTGGAGAATCTCGAGCCGGCAAGAATTGGATGGGGAGGCGTCGAGGAACCAACGGAGGTTTTTAACCGAAGGTGGTACGTCAGTGACGAGCAGTTGCGGAGAAACCCGTTCGGCGGCGTCGATACGGTCCGAATGAATCCGCCGCGAGGCAACGCAGCCCTTGAGAAACCGGCAGGGCCAATTGATCCGGAGGTTTCATTTTTGAGCATCCAGTCTCGCGACGGGCGTCCGATCGCGTTGCTTGCCAATTATTCACTTCATTACGTCGGTGGAGTGAACAAAGGCGATGTATCGGCCGACTACTTCGCAATCTTTGCGCGTCGAATCGGTGAATTGCTCGGTGCCGATGACGCCGATCCGCCGTTTGTGGGAATGATGAGCAACGGGACGAGCGGCGATATCAACAACATCAATTTTCGTGAGGCAGGCGGAAAGCGATACGACCGCTATGAGAAAATGACTGAAGTTGCCGAGAACGTGGCACAACGAGTCCGCGAAGCACACGACGATATCGAATTCCATGATTGGGTTCCGCTCGGTTCGGCACGTCGCGAGTTGACGCTCAAGACACGCAAACCCGACAAGGAAATGCAAGCCTACTTTGCGCGAATCAATGCCCAGGACGATGACGCGCCCAAGTACCATCGCCACGAGCGAACCTACGCCCAACGCGTGCAGACCTTACTCGAAGGGCCGGACGAGGTGACGGTTCCGTTACAGGTCGTGCGAGTCGGCGACCTCGCGATCGCCGCCATACCGTTCGAGACGTTCGTCGAGATCGGGTTGGAAATCAAGGAGAAGACCCCCTTCAATGACACCTTCACGATTTCGCTGGCCAATGGATCGGGAGGTTACCTGCCGACACCGCGACACCACGAACTCGGCGGCTACGAAACGTGGATGGGAACCAGCAAAGTCGAACTCGAAGGGTCGGTAAAAATCACCAATGCGATTCTCGCATTGATGGCAGAACTCGACAGCGCGACCGATCGTTAATCGCCCGACTGGCAAGACTCGGCATCGCGGAGGGCTGTCGATTGGTGCTCGTATCAAACAGAACTTACCGCAGTCCTACATTGCGTGAGCTTGTGAGCCGATGGCGCTAGCCACGGGCCTCGCACACGTGCATTTCCATGCCAACCAGGCCCGACGCTAGTGCGTGCGGTCGATCCTGCCGGCAGGAGCACTAGGCACTGTCCCGTAAATGAAGAAAAGCCGATGGTGAGCCGACGGCGCTAGCCGCGAGCCTCATAACTGAACCGTTCTCAACGCGACGCCCGACGCTAGCGCGTTCGGCTCACATTTACGGGACAGTGCCTAGTCCTTCTTTTTCTTCGGCGTGCGGTTTTTGTCGATTGGTTTTCGCAGGTTGATCGGCGCCCGTTCGACGTTTTCCGCGACGTCATGCCAAAGATTGCGCAGCTCGTTCACCTTTCCTGGGGTTTGTTTGGCGAGGTCATTCAACTCGC
>JAHELS010000262.1 GCA_024644085.1 Rhodopirellula sp. | reverse complement strand
TCGGGCTCGACGTGGTGAAAGAGAAGGTCAAAAGTTACACGAATTTCCTGCGCCTACAACAACAGCGACGCGATGCGGGATTGAGCACCATGCCGATCAGCTTACACATGAGCTTTGTCGGCAATCCCGGAACGGGCAAAACCACCGTCGCCCGAATCGTGGGTCAAATCCTCGGTGCACTGGGCACGCTCGAAACCGGCCACGTGGTGGAAACGGACCGCAGCGGATTGGTTGCCGAGTACGCCGGGCAAACCGCAACCAAGACCAACAAGCTGTGTGACTCGGCCCGTGGCGGAGTCCTTTTCATTGACGAAGCCTACAGTTTGATTGATGCCTCCGGGGATGACGCCTACGGCCGCGAGGCGATTCAATGCCTGCTCAAGAGGATGGAAGACGATCGTGAATCGATGGCGGTGATTCTGGCGGGATACAGCGATGAGATGAAAAAAATGATTCGCTCCAACCCCGGACTTTCTTCGCGAATCAACACCCACATCGAATTTGAAGATTACTCACCTGAGGACCTCTGCAGAATCTTCGAGATGATGTGTCAGCAGAACCAGTATTCCTTGCCCAGCGCCGCGGCGCATCGGTTGTTAATCGGATTTGACCATCTCTATGAACAACGAGATCGCCATTTCGGGAACGGACGATTGGTGCGAAACGCGTTCGAGGACAGTGTCCGTCGATTGGCCGACCGAATCGCGACCGTGACTCAATTAACCGAAAACCTTTTGACGAGTTTGACAGCTGAGGACATCAGCCTGCCGGGAATACCACCACTGCGACTGAGCGAATTGGTTTCCCAGCCGCACGTGTTGCGTATCAAATGTGACGGATGCGGTCGCAAAGTCCGGGTCAATCCAACATCGATGGGTGCGCGTATCAAGTGCACCAAGTGCGCGAAGATACAACTTGCCCAATGGCCTTCGGTTTCCGAGAAGTAACGTCTGCTAGCTGATTCACTTGCGCCTTTCGATGTCACTTCGTAGGCAGGACCGAGCTTTGCGAGTTCCGGCGATCACCAAATCAGTGCCGGAACTCGCAAAGCTCGGTCCGGCCTACGACTACGTCTCGCCCAACCTGCTGGTTTTTCGCTAGCGGTCAATCCATGCAACCGCTGCGGGAAGGAGCGTGAGGTTGACCGCTGTGCCGAGTGCCAGGGCGGCGGCGACGAGCATTCCGAATGTCGCCGTCGGTACAAACTCGCTCGTTGAGAGTACGCCGAACCCGACTACCAGCGCAACGGTCGCCAGAAACAATGGGACTCCAATGTTACCCGCGGCATGCGTCGCGGCCTTGGCCGAGCCGTGCCCGCGACGGCGATGACGGCGGTAACCGGCGAGAAAATGAACGGAACCGTCGATTGACAATCCAACCGAGACGGCCGCGATCATGGCGGCACCCATGTTGATCTTGCCACCGACAAGCCCCACCAGCGCCAGTACCAAAAAGATCGGCAACAAGTTGGGAATCAACGCGGACGTTGCCAACCGAAGCGATCGGGTCGCCAGCATCAACAACAACCACACCATGAATCCCGATGCGGCGAAGCAACGCCACTGGTCGCCCAGTAATTGACTCACAAGCCGAGCCATCAGGACGTAGTACCCGGTCACCGCGGGTGAGCTTTCCGAGGGACGCCCAACCATCTCGATCCAATGATCGCTTGCGACGTGCGCCTGGACCTTCTCCTCGACCGCGCGTATCAACGCGAGTTTTCGATCGGAATCGGTCTGCTCACCGCTGCGCAGCATGATCCGCAATTTACGTTTTCCGTTCTTTGCATCGGTCACCAGTGCATCAAAGAAGGCAGGCATCACGAGATACATTGCCGAAAGGCGCGACGAGGACGAGAACAGGTCCGACAGCGGTGCCATGGCGGCAATCGCGTCGGCGTCGGCAAGGCTTAGCACCTTCGTCAATCTCACACCGTCAATATCGATCGCGCGCAAGTCCTCCTCGAGTACACGGACGTGCTCCAGGTACTCGGGCGATAATTCCTCCGGTGCATCGAGCACGACATCCCAAACACCGGCACCACCAAAATGTTTTTCAACCTCTCCGTAAGCGCGCACGACAGGACTGTGGGCGCGAAAATTATTCAGGAAGCTCGTTTCCGTTTCCGTGCGACCCAACCCAACAATCGCGACGACGCAGCAAGCCGCGACCAGACTGAGACAGGACTTCGGATGTTGGACTGCCCACAGGGATATCCTCAAGCTGATGCGTTGCAGGCGGCGTGCAATGGAAAGCTGGTGTCGCTGCCACATCGCGCCCAGACGGACGCCGGGCAACATCATTGCCGCGGGGGCAAATAGAACGGCTGCAACGCAGACAGCCATCGCCGAAATCGCAATCATCAAACCGAACTGACGAATCGGCAGAATCCGCGAATGGTAGAGCGCGGCGAACCCCGCCGCGTCGGTCGCACATGTCCAAAAGATCGGCAGCATCAGCAGCGAAATGGATCGTACAGTCGCACGTCGCTGTGAGTCGCCGCGCGAACGCGCTCGTCGAAATCGGACGCCCAGGTGCAACACGGCGGTAACCACAATCACAGTGACGATCGCAGTCAGAATCGTTGAGACAAGTGACAACTCGATGCCGATCCATACCATCATCGCTCGCGTAACCCAGACTGCCCAAAGGATCATCACCGACGTCAGCAAAACGAACCTTGCGTCTGCCAGCGAGACGATTACGACAATCGACAATAGGACGACCGTCATGGTCGCAAGTCTGGCACCATCTCGTTCGATCAGCGAAAAACCGTCGTGAACCAACACCGGTTCGCCCACCAGGGCTGCGTCGGATATAAGCTCGGCATCGTCGTCTGTGCCGGCGCGCAAATGGCTTGCGAGTTGAGATAGCGCTGCGATCGTTTCCGGGGGGTGGTTGGGCTCGAGCATTGCGACGATCGCCCCGCGGGAATGATCCGCGGCATGTGTGTAACCCGAGAACAACTCGTCGAATCCATTTGCCACCGGCGTGTCTCGAAACAACGCGGGCTGATCGGATAGCAGGCTTGCCGGTTGGAACTTCTCGACGGCCCGGCTGAGCAGCGAGGGAGAAAGTACGTCGTGCACGCCGCGAATCCCGCGAACACGCTCGGCAAGCGCCTCGTTTCGCTCGATGCCTTCGGCGGAAGCGAGTGACGGATCGCGATAAACCAGGATCACGATCGAATTACCGCCAAATGCTTCCTTCAACGACTGGTACGCGACAAAGGCGCGGTCATCTGGTTTGAACATGGATGCGACGCTGCGGTCGAATTCAAGTCGCTGCGAAGCGGGATACACCACCGCCATCAGCAGGAAACCGATTGCGGCCAAAGGCAGTCGCAGTCGCACCAATAGCCCTGCAACGCGAGAGACCCACCCCCGGCGCGGCGCACGATGGTCTATCCTCTGCGAAGGGGATGTCGCTGGTGTTGCGGGGGCATCTGCCACTAGGCTAAGGCTCGGAAGTTTGGTTCGATGATCATTCCAACCGAATCGAAACGAAACGCCGTCCGTGCTGAGGGACGACAGGAATCACAGTGAGCGACGAAGTTCAACTCGACTCGGCCGCACCTTCATCGGCTCGCGCGGTGATCACAATCGCATTGGTCGCGTTGCTCTTTCGCGGCTTCGTCTGTTTTCGTGAGTTGGATCAATACGCCGCGGATCCCGATGCCTACAAGATGATTGCCCAAACGTTGGGAACGAAAGGTGTGTTCGGGACGACGGCGTCGACCGGGGAAGCGGTGCCGACGGCGTTTCGGCCTCCGTTGTATCCGTACCTGCTCTCCTGGTTGGTGGTCGACGGGCGCGTATCACTGTACAGCATTGCTGCATTTCATGCGGCGCTGGGGTGCATCACCGCAATCTGCACATTTCTTGCGAGTCGCCGATTACTTCCCGGCTCGAACTCTGCTGCCGGTATTGTCGCCGCCATGATAGTGATCGTTGATCCGATACTTTTGCAGCAATCGACGCTTGCCATGACCGAAACACTAGCTACAGCGCTGGCCAGTGCTGTTCTGTGGTGGTGGGCACGGGGAGCGACGCATGGCGTGAACTTTTCCTGGGCAATTGTGTTCGGTCTCATGTTGTCGCTCGCTTATCTGTGCCGCCCGACATTTCTTGTTTGGGGCGTCGCAATGGTGCTCTGCGCAGCTCTGGCAAGGCCGGTGATGGGACGGAGTTGGAAACAGCGCGCCGTGCGCGCGGCAGTGGTTGCGGTGATTCTGTTGGTCACCGTCGGTTTGTGGACGTTGCGAAACGCGCGGGCAATCGGTCACCCCGTGTGGGCGACCACGCATGGGGGATACACGCTGCTGTTGGGAAACAACCCGATGTTTTACCAGTACCTCAGAACAGGCGAGTGGGGTACGACCTGGGATGCCGGGCCCTATCTCAACGCGTATTCCCATCGCTACGAAGGGGATCCTTCGACGGCGGAGTTTTGGCAGCGTGAATGGTCCAATCCGTTGACTGATTCCACTGCAACCGGAGCCTCGCCTCAGTTCACCGAGCATGAAGATGACCGGCGTTCCTATGAGGCGGCCAAGGCGACGATAGGTCGTCAACCTCACATGTTTGTCTGGTCCTCGCTGGTGCGCATTTATCGGCTTTGGACGCCGCTTCCGCATCGCACCCGGGGTCGATCGGCCGTTGCCGTGGTCGCGGTCGGCGTTTATTACACCGTTTTCTATGTCGCGGTAGCATTTGGATCATGGCGGCTCGAATTGCTGAAGTTGTGGCGCGTCGTGCACCATCCCCGGTGGTGGGCTTCGGCGGCACTCGTGTTGACATTGACGACGGTTCACGCGGTCTATTGGAGCAACATGCGCATGAGGGCTCCGGCGATTCCCGTATTGGCAGTCCTCGCAGCCGCGGCAATACGTATCCCCCGACCGGTCGATGTGTGATGTGGTCCACCAACGACGGAGTGCGAACGCTTGACCCAGCCGAGGCGAGATTGGTGCGACGCGCGATTCGCTCGATGGTCGACGATCGCCTCGTGAATCTCCGTGAACAAACCCTTCCGGATCCCTATGGCATCGACTGGTTCGATCAATGGGATGTCGAACAGCAGTTATGGTTGCTTGAGCAGATCGTAATATCACTGTTTACAACTCAGCCGCCGCCATCCCCGGCGGCGATCTGGGAAGCGACGATCGATGCGATTTTCACTGAATTGCTTGCGCAAATCGAATTGGAACTGGATCACGTGAGTTCTTCGATTGACGAGCCATCTTGGCGCCAACTTGCGATCGACGCGATCAGCTCCCGTCGCGATGGCCCGGTTAAAATTGATCCGGATGATTCTCAGGCGCAGACGTGGCAACGCTTGTTGACGCAAATCGCGGATGGGATTCTGGGGGTTCCCGGTTATCAGAAGGCCGAGATGTTCCGCGATGGCGACGTGCGAAGGGCAGCCCAGTTTCTCGAGCGGCGAGGATTGCCCGAAGATTTTCTGCAACGCTTGCCACCGAATCGCACCGCCGGGCAGGCCGAACAATCGGTGGCGCGAATCATGTCGACGCTGAACTGTTGACGCGCGAGCCGTGTTGGAGCCAGTAAAAAATCAGGCCGCCGCAAAGCGTTGAGGAGGATTCACCCCAAGTCCACCAGGACGGCATGTTTGACATCGCGTCGACCACCAACTGGAGAGCACCGAATGAAATCGTGCCGACGGCAGAGTACCAGATCAGGGTGCGGTAACGGTGCAAATCCATCGAAAGGATGATCAATAGAGCTCCGATGAAACCGTAGACCAATGAAAGGTTCCGTGCCAGGTAGTAGGTCAGCGGGGAATCTGGAAACGGTTTGAACCCGAGTATCTCGCCCATCTCGATCATCCATTGCCTCGGCATCACCGCAGCGAGAAAAGCCAGCAGAGTGATGCCGCCGATGACGCGCAGAAAGAGAACCAGGTAACGGTCACGCGGATGCGACTTGGAGGCAATGGGACTCACCATCGCTAATCTACTCCCAGGGACTTTTCGGGGGTGTTTGAACAACGGAAAGCTGTGACGCGACATCGGGCGGGATGGGAATGACTTTTCGAATTTTCAAATCAACGTAGACCCAGCGTGTCTCGACCTTTGCCAATATGGTTTCGTCAGCAGGACGACAAACAAGATACTTTCGTCGTGAGGCAAATCGCGCGATCTCGCTGACCCAAGTGCGCACGAGGATTTCGTCGCCTGCCATGGCTGCGGCCCGATAAGTAGCTTCGTGACTACGGACCACCCAGCCAAAACCTTGGTCCAGCGCGACCGTCGCGTTCCAACCAGCCGACTTGCTGTGGGCTCCCGCAGCCCAAAGCGTCCACTGCAGGTATCGCAGGTTATGGACATGCCCTTGGGCATCAATCTCGTCCTCTACCACCGTGTGGGAGTAATCAAAATACGCTGTCATCAGTCCTCGGGCCTGCGGCGTGGTTGGCCATTTGCACTTTTTCGCGGGCAATCGCGTATGATAGGATCGTACACCCCAGACGCCACAAAACGTATCGGGCGCCGCGAAACGTATCGCGGTTTCATCTCACCAACGGTGGGAAAGTAGTTGGCGATCCTCTGATGCACGATATCGGATCATAGGAAAGACCGACGAATCAGAACTCGTGAAGGTCCAATGGTGATGTTGCTATTTTTTGATCGATTTCAGAATGTTTTTTCTCGCCGGATGCTGCCGCTCGTCGCGGCGACGTTGATTGTTTCATCCGCGACCACCGCAGAGCCTGGAGACCAAGCCGTGTCCACCGATGCCGACTCGAAAACCGAAGCCGTCGCGACGCTCGCGGGCGGATGCTTTTGGTGCACCGAGGCAGTGTTTGAAAGAATGAGAGGCGTCAACGACGTTGTGTCGGGGTACATCGGAGGCCACGTGCCTAACCCGACGTACGAACAGGTTTGCGGAAAAAAGACTGGGCATGCCGAAGCGGTTGAAATCTATTACGACCCGACGCTGACGACCTACGAAGAGTTGTTGGAAGTATTCTTCAAAACACATGACCCAACCACGCTCAACCGCCAGGGCAATGACGAAGGCCCTCAGTACCGCAGTTCAGTGTTCTATCACGATGAGCAGCAGCAGCGGATCGCCGAGCAATACATCGCCAAGCTGAATGAGTCGGGCGAGTTTGACCGACCGATCGTGACGAAGCTCGAGAAAGCAACCAAGTTCTATCCGGCCGAGGAATACCACCAGGATTACTACCGACTCAATCCGAATGCGGGTTACTGTCAGGCGGTTGTGCGACACAAGGTCCGCAAATTCAACCGTGAGTTTGGTGACAAGATCAAAAAACCGGAGTGATGGCGATGTTCGATCGGCTTCGATTCCCAGCACTTGGTTTGTGCGTTTGCTTCACGCTGATCGGGGCCGATCGTAGTGCTGCGCAAAACGCGATTCCATCCGTCGTCCAACTACCAAGCTTTCAAACGTTTTCCTATTCCGGTACCGTCGTCGTTCCGGATAGCGGTTCGACCTATCTTGGCGGTGTGAAACGATCGGCAACAGGAATCAACCGTCGTGGGTTGAGCCATGGGTTCGGTTCCGCGCAGGGCGTCGGCCAGGCCTCGGTGACGGCGACCATTATCGACCACCACGAGATTGACCGACGTTTGCGCGGCTCGAAACCTCAGGATTTTCTTCCGGCACGTACGCTCACCCGCCCTCCCCTCCGCGCGGCCGATTTGCGGCGACCGAGTGATCCGACCGAAGAAGGCAAGGCATTGGTTCGATTTGCCAGGGCACAGTACCTTCGAGGGAACGAGTCCGATTCTTTTGACACCTATCAAATGGCCATCGGCGTCTTGTCAGGT
>JAHELS010000261.1:6648-7858 GCA_024644085.1 Rhodopirellula sp. | reverse complement strand
GGACTGTTGGTTGTCGCTGCGGCGGCGCCCGCCTCGGCCGGAACCTACGAACACATCGACCAACTCGCACTTCGCATTGAACAGCAGGGACGCTTGCTCGTCAGCGAGACGCGGCATTACCGCCATACGCCCGAATACGCGCACCTGGTGGCTGACGCCCGAGAGATCTGTCGTCTCGCGACGCACGTACACGAAGTTGCGCACAATCACGGTAGCGTGGCCCACCTGGCGTCGGACCTGGCACAACTGGATGCAAAGTTCCATCATCTTGAATCGGTATTTGATCGAATCGAGAATCACGCTGCCCATGGGCACGGGCATATTCACGGTAACACCGCGCACGTGAAGGCAATTCTCAACTCGATGGAAAACAACATCCATCACCTTCGTGACGACATCGCTTCGCTGCGTTCGCACAGCGTACATTACAGAAGCTATCGCGTTCCGACTCAGCACTACCGAGCCGCTCCGCGTGTGAGTCCCTGGGGCGGCTACAATCCTTGGGGAATCCACACAAGTAACAACTGGAGCCACGGCGGCCACGGCGGTCACGGCGGCCACGGCTGGTCGAATGGTTACAGGGCCCCGGGGCGATCGTTCTCGATCGGCGGTGGAAGCTCGCGATTCACGTTCAGCTTCTAGTCGAACCTTCGGGACGGAGAAAAACGAACCAACACCCCGCTACAACGCGGGGTGTTTTTCGTTAATCAATGGCGACTTTTCATCGGACGTATCTCGTTCATGAATCCGATCTGAATCTGGGATCGACGCTGCATCCGAGCGAATCACCGGTGACGGCGCACCGAAGGACGCGACCTTCTGCGTCGACATAGGGATCACCGCGTCGGTTTCATCGTTCCAATTCTCCCGCGACTCATCCGCTAACAGTTGACCGAGTGCCAAATCCAGGACGATCGGTTCGAACTCTGGTGCGCTTTGCCGGGCAAGTTCATTGATCACGCGTAGTGCGTCAAATGCGGTTGCTTCGTCGTCGCCGCTTTGGTCGTAGTAGATACCGGGCCAGGTTTCCACGCTGAGAGGATCATCAAGCATTCCGGAGGCGCGATCGGAGAAGGATCGCCGATCGAGTTCGTTGATGATCACGAGTGCGTCGCCCGCGGAAACTTCGCCATCATTATTCGCATCACTCGCCTGGATTACATTTTGCCACGCGTGCGGGAATTCCGTGATCAACGACTCGTCGCCGCCG
>JAHELS010000261.1:0-6548 GCA_024644085.1 Rhodopirellula sp. | reverse complement strand
GATCGTGACGAGATAGTCCTCGACTTCCCCGTCGTTGGCTGAACCCGTCGGCGTCAAGTCACCAGCGCTGCTAAGGCGAAAGCGGGCTGCCGTCGAACCGACAGCGGCATTTGCGGGCACCGGTGTCGTCAGCGTATTGTTGCCGGCGCTGACCGGAAAGTTCATTGCGATCTGTTCGTCCGGATGCCACTGAGTGTCCCCGTCGAAGTCGATCCATGCGTCGAGAAGTCCGCCGGCCGATGCGATGATTTGAAAACTGGTGATCGTTTCCGTGTCGGTCAGGGTCACGATACTGGCGCGCACGGTAACACCATCTTCATCGCTTCCATCGAGATCGGCCCCGTCACTTGGTTGGCCGTCGCTTTCCGCATCAATCGTGGCTCCGAGAAACAGGGGTCCGACGACGTGACGGGCGCCGTCATCGGCCAGTGTCACGGGATACGAACTGGGTGCATCGCCGAAATCTTCATCCACTTTCATTTCGACTGTGATGGTGATCCTGGTCGGCAGCGAAAGATTGTTTCCGCCGTTCTCCGTGCCTCCGCTGTCCTGGACCGAAACGTCAAATGTTGCGGTGCCGAAGGCACCGGGCGCGGGAGTGTAACTGAGGTCGCCGGTTGAATTGATCGATGGGGGACTCGAGAAGAGCGCAGCGCCGGTGAGATTGGTCACATTGTAGGCAACCAGCGTTTGCAATGATTCATCGGCCGGCCCGGGATCAAAGCCGCTAACGAAATCGAGCACCGTTTGCGGTCCCGAGTCCTGCATGACTGCCGGCGGATCGACGGCTACGAAGGTGGGCCGGTCGTTGACCGAGTCGACAGTGATCGTTCCCGGCATGGAGGCGGAGGTGTCGATTCCGCCGAGGTCGGTGCCTCCGTTGTCCTGAACCGTTACATCGAATGTCGCGACGCCGTTGGCATCGGGCGCGGGGGTGAAGCTCAAGTTCCCCGAGTTATCGATCTCAGGCTGCGAACTGAACAGCGACGAGTTGCTGAGGTTATCGATCGAATAGGCGAGCACCGTTTGTTTGGTTGTTTCGGTGATGCGGAAATCGAGCGCATATCGATTCGCCGGTCCGGTTTGCTGGATGTAAATCGTGTAGGTGCCTGCGGCGAGCGGCGGCGTGAACCCGCTTCCGGTCACGACGCCGGCCGAGGGCAGAATGTCATTGGGTCCAACGCCCGGAAGGTTATCAAGCCCAAAAACGGTGCCGCCGATATAGACGGTTTCGTCGAGGAAGGGGTTCAGATTGATGTCGAGATCAAATGCGTTGTACGGAAACGTATTGGTATCATCGATCGCCAGAAACGCAGCACGTTCATTCGGGTTTTGCGGCGGGGTGACGTATTCGTACTCCAACAAAAACAGGCCATCAAGTTGAAATCCGGAATCGATCGTGAAGGTGAAGACATCGACGTTCCCGACTGTTTTTGCCGCCTCGATGTAACCGCGCACAATGTTTGAACCGTGCGAGAGCGGTCCCAGATCGGTCGGGTTGGTGTTGTCGGTCGAAAGCGGGTTGGACGTGCCGTCGACCCCTTCGTCCTGCAGGATCCGTGAATCGGCCGACGCGCCGTCTTCCTTCGGACCGGGATCAAAGTTCGTTGCAAAGTCAACGACCGTCTGCGGCCCGGCATCTTCGTTGACGTCCACGCCGCCGTCGATCGAAAACGTCGGTTGGTCATTGATCGGGTTTACGGTCACCGTGAAGACTTGCGGATCCGAGGTGTCGATTCCACCCCCTTCGGTTCCGCCATCGTCCTGAACGGTGACGGTGAACGTCGACGTTCCGAAGGCGTTTGCATCCAGCGTGTAGGTCAAGTTTCCGTCGGCATCGATTGACGGTAACGCAGAAAATAGGGCGGGCCGGGACACATCGGAAATGTGATAGGCGAGGACATTCTGGCTCGATTCACTCGGATCGCCCGGGTCGAAGGTGGCGAAGTCGTTGACGCTCTGCGCGCCCTCGTCCTCGTTGACGATCGGCGGATCGGACGCTGTGAACGTCGGTTTTTTGTTGGGCACCCCGCCAACTTCCGCCGTGAAGTCGTCGATCGAAACAATCTGGTCGGTGGTATTGACGAACTCGATCCGTGAGACGTCCAACGGAAACGTTATCTGCTGGAACGCCGCCGCGGGATCCGAGAGCGTGTTTGACCCGATTTGTTCATCCGCGGCATTGAAGGCGGTGATCGCCAGGGATCCCTGGGCCGCGCTGTCTCGCAGCCGCGCGTAAAACAAAACGGAATCTGCGGGCGAACTGAATTGCACGCGACCGGTACCTCCCGCATCGACCATCCATGCGAAACCTCCTGTGCGATAAAGATGAGCAATGCCGAGCGATCCAGACGAAGCGTCACCATGGAACTGCGCCGTATCGGACCCCGATTGAGGCACCGTAAAATCACTCGAGGTGATTCCCTCGAATCCGGTCGCCACGGTTGCCAATAACGCCCGCGCCTCAAGTCTCTCGAAACGCATCTCACGAAACGCGTTCGTTCTTTGCGGACGTCTGATCCTGCGGGCAGGGCGTGATCGTTTTCGCTGTTTCATGCGATCGAGGCGGCCAAGCAGAGAGCGGAAAAAAGGTGCATGGGGTCTCGACCAGCATAGTCGTCGTGGCCGACTCAATGGTACGAGAATTCGCTCGGCGTGCCCCGTCATTTGCGAATCGACGCCCCAAAACCACATCCTCAGGACCGACTAATCATCCGGATCTTGATCCGCCGGTCCACGAGGCAGCCGCCGATTGAGCCATGGATAGAGCACGAGACCGATGCCGACGGTGATCCCGGCGGCGATGAATTGCTCCGGCTGGCCGATTCCGTACAACACCGCCAACAACAAAGTGCTCAGCACGTAAACCGCCGGGGGGATGCCAAGCAAAGGAAGCCGTATCCCGTCTCCACGAATTTTCAGCACAAACAACATGCTGACGGTCAACGCCGAACAAATCGAAAGGGTCAATCCGAGATAGCCGAGCAAGTCTTTCAGCGTCGTCATCGAAATCGCAATGATCGCCAGGATCGATTGAAACCAGATCGCAACGACAGGAGGTTGATTCTCGAATCGAAACAGCTGCGGAAAGAATCCATCATCTGCCATCTTCGCGTAGACGCGTGGACCGGTCATCACCAGAGCCGAAACCGATGTCAACAATGAGACAACAATGACGATGCGAACCAGTACTGCAAATTTGTCGCCGCCGATCGCGGCTGCTGCGGTCGCTGCGACTTGCGCGATGTTTGCTTCGTCCGTGATTGCGGATGCGGACGGCGCAAACACGAAAATCGTGTTGAGGACGACGTAGATCACGGTAACCAGCAGCGTCCCCCCAACGATCGCGCGAGGGACGTTTCGTTCCGCGTCACGGATTTCGGACGACACATAGACCGCCGCGTTGAATCCAGCGTAGCTGAACGAAATCCACACCAATTGGTTGGCGAATACCAACAGGCTCCAGTCCGCATTCGATGCCGGCGCGGTGTTCCCCTGCCAATCACCGATTGCGTAGAAGGCAACCACGATGAACCCGCCGACCAGGATCAGCTTGATCGAGACGACAACATCCTGCAGCCGTGCGGCGCCATGCACACCGACCGTGTGCACGATGGCTGCGGCGATCACCGATGCGCTCGCGACCACACCAGTCGGTATCGCTTGGAAAGCGGAGGGAAGCATCGGCGTGAGATACTCGGCGAGCCCGAGGGCGGCAATTGCGATCGCGCCGGTGAATCCAGCCAGCAGCGAGACCCAGCCAGCCATCAATCCCGCAACGGGATGCAGCGCGCGGGCCAGAAAGAGATACTCACCGCCCGATTCGGTAAACCGTGCCGCCAGCGCACCGTAACCGATCGCCCCGCAGATTGCGATCAAACCACCGACGATCCACGCCGCGATCACTCGCTCGGGTGTGCCCAACGCGGCCAGCGTGAATCCGCTGGTCGTGTAGACGCCCACACCAATCATGCTGGCAGCGACCAATGTGGTTGCCGAGACGAATCCGAGTGGTTGTTGCGACAATGGTTGATGCTCGTTGGTACGGATCCCGCCGCGATACGCTTTCCGCGTGATCAAGGTCGCCGAAACAGGCCGCTCAGTATATTCGGACCCGTCTCCCCTTCGCGAAGCCGGATGCCGTCCTCGAAGGTGTTCATTTCAAGACAGACATATTGGTGATGCGCGAGCAGCCGGCGAAGCGACCGCATGTCAAAATGATGCAAATGCTCATCGGGCAGTCGCATTCGCCAATCTCGAAACCAGTCATCGCCGAGTTCGTGCCAGCGGCAATAGGGGACGGCCACTGCAAGGTAATCGGTTTTCAGTTCGCCAAGGAAGGACAGGTCCGGGATATGTTCGAGCACATCAAACATCGCGACGACGTCCCAACGTTGGGCAAGCGATTGTCTCCAGTCCATGAATTGCACGCCCTCGGGCAAAGGGTAACGGGTAATGTCGCAACCGACACATTTTTCCACACCCGTGATATGCGCTGCCTCGACGAATGTGCCCGTTCCATAGCCGATTTCGAGCACCGATTGGGGAATTCGTTGCAACGATCCAAGAATCCAGCCCATCCGTTGGTAACCAAGCTTGATCGTGCGATCACTTAGATCCTCATAGTACGACAGGTATTCTTTGTCGTACACCATCGGCTTGGATTCGATTTGGTGAATGACGCCAAACTCGTCGATGGTGTAATTCTCAATCATCGAGTTCTCGATCGTCAGAGTTCAAATTCGGATTTCGCGGACGACGCGGCCGATTGGTTCAAAAGGTAACCAGACCGGCGACTCATTCTAGGCTTTTGAAACCTGGTCACGAGAGCGAGAATCCTCGCCGATCCCCCCGGTTCATTCCAGGCCAACGATGTTACGATTTGGGCCCGCTCGGCGAGCAAGCCCGGCGGTCGACGAAAGAATACGAAAGGAAGAGCATGGCACCCAAAGCACGCACGATCATCTACACGCACACCGACGAAGCCCCGGCGTTGGCTACCGCATCACTGTTGCCAATCTTGCGTGCGTTTGCCGCTTCGGCTCAGGTTCAGTACGAGGAAAAGGACATTTCGCTGGCGGGTCGCATCCTCGCGAATTTTCCCGAGAACTTGGGTGAAAGCCAACGCATCCCCGACGCGCTCTCCCAACTCGGAACGCTCGCGAAAACCCCTGACGCGAACATTATCAAGCTGCCCAACATCAGCGCGTCGATCCCGCAACTCGTGGCCGCGATCAAAGAGTTGCAGCAGCACGGCTATGACGTTCCCGACTTTCCAGAAGAACCGCAATCCGGCGAGCAACAAGAAATTCGATCGCGGTACGCAAAGGTTCTCGGCAGCGCCGTGAATCCTGTTCTGCGCGAAGGAAACTCGGACCGTCGTGTCGCTGCGCCGGTCAAGCAGTACGCCCGGAAAAATCCGCATTCCATGGGCGATTGGTCGGCGGATTCGAAATCACATGTGGCTCATATGAGTGAGGGTGATTTTTTCGGCAGCGAACAATCGCACATCATGGACCAGGCGGGCGACGTCCGAATCGAATGGGTTGGTGCCGGCGGCGAGACGAAGGTACTGAAGGAATCCCTTGCCTTGCAGGAGGACGAAATTATCGATGCCGCGGTGATGAGCCGAGCCGCACTGCGCGAATTCCTGTCACGACAGATCGAGGAGGCCAAGGAGATCGGTGTGCTCCTGTCGATCCACCTCAAAGCGACGATGATGAAGGTTTCCGATCCCATCATCTTTGGGCACGCCGTCGAGGTTTTTTACCGCGATGTTTTTGCGAAGTACGCCGAGTTGTTTGACGAGTTGGGTGTAGAGTCGAGCAACGGTATCGGAGACGTCTACGCGAAAATTAAATCGCTGGGCGAAGATCAGCAAACGCAAATCAAGACGGACATCGAAGCCGTCTACAACAATCGACCGAGTCTGGCGATGGTCGATTCGGACAAGGGCATCACCAATTTGCATGTCCCGAGCGATGTGATCATCGACGCGTCCATGCCGGCCGCGATTCGGGCGTCGGGGAAGATGTGGGGACCCGATGGCGCTCTGCACGATACCAAGGCGATCATCCCGGATCGCTGCTACGCCGGCGTCTATCAGGCAACGATCGATTTTTGCAAACGCAACGGTGCATTCGACGTGACCACGATGGGCAACGTTTCCAACGTCGGATTGATGGCTCAGAAGGCCGAGGAATACGGGTCGCACGATAAGACTTTCGAGATTTCCGCACAGGGAACCGTGCGCGTCGTCGATGCCTCCGGTCAAACGCTGATGAAGCATTCGGTCGAGAAAGGCGACATCTGGCGAATGTGCCAGACCAAGGACGCGCCGATCCGCGATTGGGTTCGATTGGCAGTCAGTCGCGCGCGAGCCACCGGTTCGCCGGCCGTCTTCTGGTTGAACGAGCACCGCGCGCACGATGCGAACCTGATCAAGAAGGTCAACCAGTATCTGCCGGAGCACGATACCAACGGTCTCGACATCCAGATCATGGCACCGGTCGACGCGACGCTTCACGCCTGCGAACGTGCCAGGGACG
>JAHELS010000260.1 GCA_024644085.1 Rhodopirellula sp. | reverse complement strand
AGGACACGCCCACCTTGGTCGCGAATTGTGCGGTTGAATCAGGACATTGACGGGCAGGTTCTTTTTGTCGTCGATCTGATGACGTATCTACGACACGTCAAGCCGCCGAAGGTTGTCCAACCGCCGCGAGTTGGCGTTGATTCTGATTGCGTTCGGTGCTGTCCACCGAAGCAAGTTCCGTCGCCCTTTGGCTTGGCCACAGACCACCTTGGTGTAACCCCATCTTGATGACAGACGGACATGAGGCTCTCTATCCGCTTTGCGAGTTTATACCAGCATCTGCTTGTCTTACTCACATTGAACAAAAAAATGGGCGTGATCTGTATCCGAAGGCTGCGTCACGATCCAAAACGAAGAGTCGGTCCGACAGGTGCGCGAAGTCGGGAGAAGGAATCGTTCATATCCTCGAAGGCTGGAATGCCGGTCTTGTTTCTCGTGGTTCCAGGACGGACGAGTACGCTTCTTTCGATGTGAACGTCGGGGTGGATGAGCGGCGGCAGACCATCGAAAGCCACCGGATCGTGGAACTGGTCGCCATCGGCTGCTCTTGTTGACATGAGCAGGACGTACACTGTGTTCTCGCTGAGCGTGACCGGTTTTTTCAGAGGGAAGTATCTGAACGAGTTGTGCAGCTGGCCGGCTTGTCCAGCAGCGATCTTGATTTGGGCAATCTCGATTCGCTCGTTCGATTCCAGCCGCAACAGTCGCAGGACGTGCGGGGCTTCGATCTGCCGTCGCTTGTCCTGAGTGATGAAGTTGGGAGGCTGATCGTTTTCGTGATCGCGTGGAACTGCGCGGGCGGCTCGGACCGGACGGTCTTTGTCATGGTCGTCCCACATGCCGAGATGTGTGACCTGTTTCGTCCCGCTTTCTTCGCGCAACCGGAATTCGAAACCGATTTCGCCGGTGACGTCGTTTCGCAGATTGTGCCAGCCAGGGGCGACGAACAGTTCTGGACCGGACGTTAGATTCAATTCTCTGGCATGCCCACGGTTGTGGACCTCCAACAGCATAGCTGCCAGTTGCGCTGCGACATCATTGGGCCGACCGCCCAATGTGTCGCCGTCTTCATAGAGATTCTTATTCAGGTCATAGAAGACCGTTGGAATGGAAACGCCGCGTGCGCCTTGTGATGACCACGGAGCCCAGGGCATGGCCAGGCCACCGTCAACGATGAGCTTATTCGGTCCCTGGCGGATCGCGAGAGCGTCGTTGAGATAAGGCGGCCCCAGGTGGCAGAAGAAGATTCGCGGGCGAGTGTCCGGGGCTTCGGGAGCGTCGGTCCAATACTCGAAGACGTCGTAACTGTCGTGTGCTTCATCAGGAGCGAGCGAGTGTCCGACAATGTGAGCAAGTGTCGCGTAGAGGTCGGTCAGCGTCACGATGGACCGATTCAGTGTTCCACCTTCGAGAACCGCTGGCCATGAGACAATAAACGGAACTCGAATCCCGCCTTCCCAGAGTTTCGCCTTCTTGCCACGCAGGCCGCCGCTTTCCTGATTGCGGCCGAGGTTGTCACCAACGTTCGGCCCGTTATCACTGGTGAAGATAATAAGCGTGTTTTCAATCAGCTTGTGACCAGGCCAGCGAGGATCGTCGCTTGTCTCGAGCTTGTCCAGAAGCCTGCCAAGGACAACGTCGTTTTCCAGAACCATGTCCTCTCGATCACCCGCGGCGACGCTATCGGAGTAGCGGCTCTGG
Organism: Rhodopirellula sp.; assembly: GCA_024644085.1. Taxonomy (GTDB): domain Bacteria; phylum Planctomycetota; class Planctomycetia; order Pirellulales; family Pirellulaceae; genus Rubripirellula. The sequence goes on along the minus strand of JAHELS010000260.1, from coordinate 6,161 downwards.
CCTTTGATCGGCGTTCCGGCGATTTCATCGGGAACGGCATAAGCTCCACCCGGGTTGGTTTGTAGGTGATTGGCACAGGGCACGTAGTAGAGGAAGAACGGCTTATCTTCCTGTTGTGATTGGCGAGTGATGAATGCCTGAGCCTCTTGTAAGAAAAGAGGACCAATGTCTCGCAAGTCCCAGTCGGGCGCAGCGAGGATTCGCCCTTCGTGTTTCTTCATGCCGATCAACTTCATGTGTGAGCGATCGGTGAAAGTGAAACGATCGTTTCGAATTAGAATGCGCGGCTCTGTGTCGAGTGGGTCTTCGGTATTGCCCGGCACACCGAAGTACTCATGGAAACCATGGTGTGTCGGACCATCGAGCAGAGCTTTCGTGAAGTCCACATCGTGAAAGTAAAAGTCAGCTGCAGGTTGCCCCTCCCCGTTGTCAAATGACACACCGACGTGGTACTTCCCAACACCGGCAGTGCGATATCCGTTTGCCCGCAGCATTTCAGGCAGGGTCGTCAGCGCCCGTTGGATCATCGGAGTATTGGGGCCGTGAGGTAGCCAGCCCTGATACTTCAGGTACGACCGATGAGCAAATCGTCCAGTCAACAGTGAATAACGCGTCGCACTGCACATTGAGGCCGGCGCGTAACCGTCGGTAAACAAAATCGCAGAGCGAGCAAAGCGTTCGAGATTCGGTGTCCGCAATGTCCTTTCAATTGGAGCTACATCGGGACTCAGGCGGACTCCGAGATAGGCGCTTGTGTCTCCAATTCCCATATCGTCCGCCATCATGATGATGATATTGGGTTTTGAAGGTCGTTCGGCCGCCAGAAGCTCACCGCGAGACAGTATCAATAGAAATGTCACCTGAAAGAATACAGGCGTCGACGCGATGATTACAGTTTGGTTAGACAGAGTTTTCATCAGGGGCAGGAGTCTTCAAGAGCGTTTTGGTATGGAGCCACACTACGACAGAGCTGGCAGGGAAAGGCCAAAGCCCGCGTCGCTGGAGGGGTGGAATTGAGCCTCGACGATTCTGTTTTCACCGAAGTCAACGTCACCACCCATCGTGGTGACACCTTCGATAGTGGGAGCGTTGCCGTAGGCGCCGACAAAGTGTGCGGTGTAGACGGTCTTGAGGGCCGTGCCCCAGGTGTGCGGTGAAACGCCGATGCCTTGCTTGGTGAGTCGGCGCATTCGCGCACGCCACTTGCTGAATCCGTGGCCGCAGATGTCCTCAAGGCGGACGTTAAGCGTGTGGTCTTTCTGCAGTTCTTCAAGGACGGGAAAATCGGGTTTGGCCTCACCATCGGCGCGCAGGGTTTCCTTGCGGCCGTTTGCGACAAGGTAGTCCCTTAGACGAGTCCAGTCGGCGACGGTTTCGTGAAACGGTTCCTCGATCCAGAAGAGCGGAACATTGGCGATTCCTTTCAGAAATCCGATCATCGTATCGACTGTGAAACCGTTGTTGCCATCGACCAGGATATCGACGTCGGGAAAGGCCTTGTGGATGGCGTTGACAACCTCGATGTCGCGCTGAAGGCCAGCTTTCGCAGGCATCCACCTGTTACCGCGACCAATTTTGACTTTGAACTGTCGGTAACCATAGTCGTAATCCCAGCTGCAGTTTTCGAGAACCTTGTCGGTGCCCGCTGGATTGTCGGCGGGGTCGAGGTCGTCGAAGTAGATCATGCCGGAGTAGACCCTGGTGAGATGCGGCTCTTTAGCCCCGGTCATGGCCCAGACAGGTTGATCGAGAATGACGCCAGCCAGGTCATGCAGGGGAATGTCCACGGCGTGATACTTTTCGGAGCGGATGCCAGTGGCCCAGTCGATCAGGTCGGCGACTGATTTGCCTTTAACAAGTTCGAGTAGTTGCTCGGGTTTGCCAGTCTTCCCCTGTGTCTGGCCCCAGCCGGTAGCGCCTTTGTTGGTATGCAGGACGCAAACGCGCAGCTTCTTGGGGCCTTGACCGTGAATGCCTCCGCGAGAATTGCGACCGACCTGACGTGGCCAGGGGACGCTGACGGTTCGGAATTCCACGCGGTCAATGCAATGCTGCGCAAGAGGCGAGTCGTCCGCGTGCGCGAACCCAGGCTGAATGGTGGCTGCGGCAGCGATGGCAGTTCGACTCAGAAATGTGCGGCGGTCCATGGTTGGTTGGATCATGGTTCGGTTCATTGTGCTTTTGATGACTTGAGGGAGTCGACGTAGGCTTTGGAGTCGGCTGCGAGTTTGGCAAGGTCGGGATCAGCTTGCAGCTCGTAGTCCTTGATGGCCTTTCCGGCGTCGACGACCGCTTTGTTGCGGGCCTGAAACTCGGGATTGTTGTTCAGGGATTTGCGGACGGCGTTGCGTTTCTCGATGGCGGCGTCCACGCTTTCGAAGGCTTCCGGGTAGCGGGCCTCGAGTTCGGCTTGTCGACGGGCCGTTTCGGCGACGAGGGCAGCGAGTTGCTTGTCACCGGCGGCTTCAAGCTTAGCACGGATCTGGCCGAGCTCCGACGGGAACCGGTTTCTGTTGACTCCATCCTCTTTCAGACGAGCAAGTTCGGGCTTTGTGGAGAGGACGTAATCGTCTTCCGAGCGACTCGCTTTGTGGACCTGAGTTTCCATGATCTTGAAGTCAGGGTCGGTTTCCTTGATGTACTGTTTCTTCTTTGCGATGAGTTTGCCGAGTTGCTTGTGGGTAACGAAGGCTTCCGCGTAACCCGCGTGCAGAGCAGCCTTGAGCTTTTCATGCCTGGCCACGAGTTCCCGGTAGGCCTGATCCTCCAGGGTGAGGCGGGATTTGAGGTTCATGTATGCAAGCTTGTAACGCTCGGCCGGGTCACGTCTGACGGGGTCGCGGCTGTCCTGTGCCATCGCGAGTTTCTTGCGAGTCTCGATCCAGTCTTCGCGCTGGCCGCTGGCCTTCCAGACGCGGACGTTGTCGATCGACGCACCGGGGAGATCGAATTGGAAGGCGAAGTACTGGCGAGTGCGGTCAATGATCGGGTGTTTGCCGACAACAAATTCGTTGTCGCTCAGGTGCGCCACGATTTCGTCGCCCCAGTATTCGACCGTCATGGTCTGCCACTGGTCGGGACGCGGTTTGCGGACACATTCGCCAAGCTGAGCGGGAACAAGTCCGGCATCGCGATCAACCGGGGTGTTGACCTGGAAGTGATCGGGGTGGATTTGGGTGACGCTGTTGTAGTGTCCGCCGCTGCCAGTCACGAGTCGCAGGTCTGTCGTTTGGCCGGAAAGTTTGAAGTCGAATTGGATGATCGTGTTGTGGAAGGAGGGGTCCTTGAGGAAGACTCGTTTGGATTCTGTTGGATCGACGTTCGTCCGCAACAGCGCGCCGTCACGAAGCGCAAACTCGGCCTTAAAGAACCAGCGGTTGCTGACCGTGGCGGGGTCAAAGTCCTCGGCGAAAATGAGTTCGCCGGGAATACACATCAAGGCCTTGGGTGGAGCAGGAGTTTCGGCCGTTGCTGTCGCCGAGATTGCTGAAAGGCAGAGCACGAGGAGTGTCGAAAGAGATTTCATATTGTTCTTCGAGGTTGGGTGGTGTGGGCGAGGGCAGGAAGATAGGGGCAGGAAAATCAGTAGGATCATGACCGTGCTCTATATCTTCCTGCCCCCATTTTCCTGCCATCATTACGAATTGTTGTTTGTTTCACGGCGTTGGCTGGAAACATGCCCCACGTTACGTTCCGTTGGGGTATTTGAACGTGAGGTTTTCAATGCTGCCAGAGAAGTGGTTCGGAGTTTTGTAATCGCCGACTGGTTGGACCAGGTCTGCACCAATTTGAATGGAGTCGCCAGGTTCGTGTTGCATGATTCCGGCTTGTTCCTTCCCGACCAGCTTGCTGTTTACCTTAAGAAACATCTCGCCACCTGGATTCCAGTTCGCTTCGAATTGGGTTGGGCCAGTGATCGCCGCGGACGAACGGACCACCGTGCGTTTCTTATTGGCACAGGTAGCAAAGCACAGATGGCCTTCAGCGAGGTAGACGCTGTAGCCGTCGCGATTGCCGCCGTGAGCCAAGATGACTCCGGAAGGCGAATCGGAGCGAATCGTGCCTTTGATTTGCAGCGAGCGGCCACCAGCCACCTTCGGTGCGCGAAAGGCTGGGAGGCCGAGCCAGGATTTCCCGTCCAGCTGTAGCGATGCGGTGTCGCCCTGGACGCCATGGTTCTCAAACCGCAGGAGTTGGTTGCTGGCGAGGATTGCAGTCGTCGGTCCGGGGGCAGTGAGTGGAGCTTCACTGTCGAACGCGAACCCAAGGTCGTCGGCCCAGGCCGAGATTTGACCGGCCATCGCAGCGGCGCGTTCTGGTTGTTTCGAAAGAAGATTGGCGGACTCACCTTCATCGGCTTCAAGATCGTATAGTTGAGCTTCGCTGCCATCAGGATTGACCAGGAATTTCCAGCGGCCGTCGCGCATCGCGAATGTGGGGCTTTGATGTTCCGGTTTGCCGCCTTTGAGAATCGCGTGAGGGTGGCCGTATTGCCAGAAAACGGGTTTCGCGCGACGGGAAGCCTTGCCAAGCAGAACGTCGCTTCGGTCGAGACCGTCGAGTTCGTCTTCAACCGGAATTCCTGCGAATCGACAGATGGTCGGTGAGACATCAATCGCGCTCATCACGCTGGTGGTGTCTTCGCTTCTAGCCGGAATCGTACCTGTCCAGCGTGCGATGAAGGGCATGCGAATGCCGCCTTCGAAGAGTGACCATTTTCGCCCGCGATACGGACCAGTGAATCCAGCCGGTGGCCCGGTCTTGTACTTCTTTGGCCAGTCGGTTGGTCCGTTGTCACTTGTAAAGAGGATCAACGTCTTCTTTCCAAGATTCAGTTTGTCAATCGTCGAGATGACTCGCCCGATCTGTTTGTCCATCTCTTCGAGCACAGCGAAGAAATCGCGAACAAAAGGATCGTCGGAAACGGATTTGAATTTGTCGGCGCTGCCGGGACGAGGCACGTGCGCATCGTGAACGTCGTTGGGAAACAGCCGCACGTAAAACGGCTTTTCGCGATGCCGTCGAATGAAGTCGATCGTGCGATCGGTCTGAATCTGCATTCGCTCCCAACGCTTGCAGGGGATGACTTTGCCGTGGCCGAGAGTCCGCGCTCTTTCAACGCCCTTCGGATTCGAAATAATTCGATCGCCCAGGCCTTCGAAGGAAACCAGCGATTCGTCGAATCCGTACGTCTGTGGCAGAGGAGCATCGTCAACATCACGACCGCCGCCCATATGCCACTTGCCGAAATGAGCGGTTGAGTAGCCGGCAGCTTTCAGCTTCTTGGCCGTTGTCGGTGCGGACGGGTCGAGGTAATCAGCCATACCGCGATTCGCATTGCCAGCCCGAGTGTTCAGGAACGAATGGATTTTCCATCGCCCTTGATATTGACCGGTGGTAAGAGCGACTCGTGAGGCGGAACAGATCGGTGAGTTGACATAGAAGTTGGTCAGCTTGAGGCCTTCGGCAGCGAGCTTGTCGATGTTCGGCGTCTTGATCAGCGGATTCCCAAAACAGCTCGGATCCGCGAATCCCATGTCATCAATGAAAATGACAACGATGTTCGGCTTCTCGCCCTTCGACTCTTCCGCCGAGGCCGACTCGAGGTCCGCCGAGATCGCGACAAGAAAGAATATTGTTAATGCATGCAGTTTCATTGTGCTACGACTCGCTCCTCTGTGAATAAACAGTGAATACGGAATAACTGGCGTAGTGGATTTCGCCAGAAATCCCTGACGCCGGAATTCTGGCGAATCCCACTACAGAAATGCACCTGTAACGGTGTCATTCTTCGAAAGCAACCTGCACTTCGATGATGCCTACTGCGGTATCCTCCCGCGCGGTCATCTTGATTCGAATGGCATCGCATTTTGTCGGGGCCGCTGGATGGACGACGTTGTACTGATTGGCTCGTGTGTCATAACGGTCGGTCGTGTACAGCTCGAACGGCTTCCACTTGCCGTTCTGCTCGACTTCCAATGACCACTCCTTCGGCAGTTTGACGTCGCCTTGCCAGCGGTTCATCCAGAACACGCCGACGCTGCGAAGGCTCTTTGTTTCACGGAAGCGGCCGATGACCCACTGGGATTTTCCCGGCTGTCCTCGGCTGGTCCAGCGAGTGACCTTGTTGCCGCTCGACCACTTATCCACACGGCCATCGC